>JBIKUP010000354.1:0-2561 GCA_044347535.1 Burkholderiaceae bacterium | reverse complement strand
TTTAATTTTCCGCTGGAGTTGTGGGTCAATTTCAAGATGTTCGGCTTCATCGCACTGATGATTGCCTTTGTGATCGCACAAACTGTTTACCTTTCGCGCTATTTGAAAGAACCTGAATGAACCGCATTGAACGTATCGAAGCGCTGCTGCACTCGGCGCTAACGCCTGCTGAGTGTGTGGTGGACGATGAATCGCATCTGCACGCCGGCCACGCCGGCGCGGCCTCGGGTGGCGGCCATTACCGGTTGCGGCTAGTCTCGGCCCACTTTGAGGGGTTGAGCAAAGTGGCAAGACACCGTCTGGTGTATGATGCGCTGCAGGAGATGATGCGGCAGGAAATCCACGCTTTAGCGATGACCCTACTCACTCCCGGCGAAGCAGCAAGCGGCTGATGCCGACCGGCCCCAGCTCATTTTCAACCACGCAAACCTACCCCAATGAAGAATATGAACACCTTACGGCTGCTGGCCGTTATCGCGTCTGCAGTTGTGCTTCCTGCGTCCGCGCAAAATCTTGCCATCGTTAACGGCAAATCTATCCCGTCCTCGCGCGTTGAAGCCATGGTCAAGCAAATGGTGCAGCAGGGTCAGAAAGATTCGCCCGAGATGCGCTCAATGATCAAGGATGAGCTGATCAATCGCGAAATCCTCGCGCAAGAAGCCGATCGTCAAGGCGTGTCCGCGCGCCCTGAGATCAAGAGCCAAGTGGATCTGGCAAGACAATCCATCGTGATCCGTGCACTGGCACAAGACTTCATCGCAAAAAATCCTGTTAAGGACGACGAGATGAAGGCCGAGTACGACAAGTTCAAATCACAATCGCAGGGCAAGGAGTATCGCGCGCGCCATATCCTGGTCGAGAAAGAAGACGAGGCAAAGGCGATCATCACCAAGCTTAAAGGTGGTGGCAAGTTTGAAGAACTCGCTGCGCAATCCAAAGATACTGGCTCAGCCGCACAAGGCGGTGATTTGGGCTGGGCACCTGCTGATGCATTCGTCAAGCCTTTCTCTGATGCCATGGTCGCACTGAAAGCGGGTGAATACACCCAGACACCGGTGCAGTCACAGTTCGGTTTTCACGTGATCAAACTCGAAGAATCGCGTGATGCGCAGCTGCCGAGCTTCGATGAAGTCAAGCCACAGATCGCCGAGTCGCTGCAACAGCGTAAGCTGCAGCAGTTTCAGCTAGATCTGAAGAAGAAGGCGAAGATCCAGTAACAGATAACTCGCCAATAAAAAAACGCTCCTTCGGGAGCGTTTTTTATTGAGTGCTGCCAACAACGCCAGCGACCTAAATAGGCAAGCTATCAATTGGCCCAGCGGCGAGCGTTGCGGAACATTCGCATCCAAGGGCTATCTTCACCCCAAGCATCCGGGTACCAAGAGTTAATCACGCTGCGGAATACCCGCTCCGGGTGCGGCATCATCACGGTGAAACGACCATCGGTCGTGGTCACCGAGGTAATGCCGCTAGGTGAACCATTGGGATTGAGCGGATAAGTTTCGGTCGGCTGGCCACGGTTATCGACAAACCGCAGCGCCACCTGTACTGCTTGTTCATTGCCGGTATGTGCGAAATTGGCAAAACCCTCGCCATGTGACACGGCAATCGGCGCCTGCGTGCCGCGCATCTCTTTAAAGAAAATCGATGGCGAGTCCAACACTTCGACCATGGCGAAGCGTGCCTCGAATTGCTCGGATACATTGCGCGTGAACTTCGGCCAATGCTCCGCGCCCGGGATGATGGATTTCAAGCTACTCATCATCTGGCAGCCGTTGCAGATACCGAGGCCAAAGCTATCGCTACGCGCAAAAAACTGCGAGAACTGATCTGACAGCAGGGGGTTGAACAGAATGGTTTTCGACCAACCTTCGCCCGCCCCTAATACGTCACCGTAAGAGAAGCCACCCACTGCGATCAATCCCTTGAAATCTTTCAGATGCGCGCGGCCTGCAATCAGGTCGCTCATGTGCACATCAACCGCTTCGAAGCCGGCCTTGTGCATCACATACGCGGTCTCGACATGCGAGTTGACGCCCTGCTCACGCAAAATCGCAATTCTTGGGCGAACGCCGCTGGCGATGTAGGGCGCAGCGATATCCTCTGCCATATCGAAACTGATTTTTGGCGAGATACCAGGATCGGTTTCGTCGAGTAGGCGGTCATACTCGGCATCGGCGCAGCCGGGATTGTCACGCAGACGAGCGATACGCCAGCTGGTCTCGCTCCAGTAGCGATGCAGTACCGTGCGCGCTTGTTGATAAATCACTTTAGCGTCACGCGTGAACTCGATCACATGACGATCATTCAGTTTGCCGATGATATGGCTGCACGCACCCAGTCCGTGCTCGCGCAAGACATTCATCGCCTCAGATTTTTGTTCTGCGCGTACTTGAATCACCGCGCCAAGTTCTTCCGCAAACAAAGCGCGCAAGGTCAGATCATTGCGGCGCACATCGACCTGACTCGCCCAGTTTTTAGAATCGCCCCAGTCACTGGCATGCTCGCCTTCAGTCACCAGAATATCCAGATTCACCGTAATGCCTGCGCGCCCGGCAAAG
>JBIKUP010000353.1:0-2568 GCA_044347535.1 Burkholderiaceae bacterium | reverse complement strand
TGGGCCCGGCCTCTGTGCGCCCATGGTCTATGCCCGGCACTGTGCGCCGCGTACTGCGTATGCTGATGCGGCCCGAGTCGCCGATGGCCTTTAGCGCAAAATTCGAGCCCGCTATGTGGGGCTGGCTAAGCCGCCTGAGCGCTGAGTGCGAGATTCAACGCTTCAAACAAAACCAACTTCGTCTTCACCGTCTTGCCAGCTATAGCCATGAGTTGATGCAGCACTTGGCCCAGGTGCATGAGCTGGATTTTCAGCAGCGCACCGGTGTCATGATGATGTTCCGCACTGCGCGCGATCTCGATCAGGCGCACCCTATGATGGAAACATTGGGCGACGCAGGTGTGCGGACCGAATTGCTCGACCCCGATGGCGCGGTACAACTCGAGCCCACTTTATCGACGCAAACCCCGTTTCAGGGTGCGCTGTTCATGCCTGACGACTGGAGCGGTAACTGCCCTTTGTTCGTGCGCCAGCTGAAAGGTATTGCACAGGAACGCGGCGTGGAGTTTCAATTCAACTGCGAGGTTGATGCGATCCAACCTGAATTAGGTGGTGTCAGCTATCGTGTCGGTGATAAAACTGTCGATGTCGATGCCATCGTTATCGCAGCGGGAGCTGAAAGCGGCCGTCTGCTACGCGGTATCGGTATCAGCCTGCCGATGTACCCAGTGAAGGTGTACTCAGCCTCGACTCAAATTCAAGAATACGACCTCGCACCCAATGTGTCGGTGTACGACGACACCTACCGCGTTGCACTCACGCGCTTGGGTAAACGCATCCGCATCGCTGGTTGTGCCGAGCTTGGCTCAAATAATTTCGATCTGCACCAAAAGGCAATCGATACGCTGGTCAAGGTGGCAGATGACTGGTTCCCTAACGCCGCCAACTACCGTACCGCGACCTTCTGGTGCGGCCCCACATCGATGCTGCCGGAAGGTGTACCGCTGGTTGGCGCCACCGCACATAACAACGTGTTTGTAAACGCAGGCCATGGTGCCGGCGCGTGGGCGCTTGCCGCTGGCAGCGGCAAAGTGGTGGCTGATCTGGTCTCGGGCCGTCGTACCGAGATTGATACCGATGGACTGACCCTGACGCGCTATGGTGACCGCGTCCGCTGATTCGCGGATATATAGCGTCGCCCGTGTGCGCGATATCGAGCGCACCGCCATGGCCGCCCTGCCCGAAGGCAGCTTAATGTCCCGCGCGGGTGCCGCTACCGCGCAACTCGCGCTCTCCATGCTGACATCGGGTACTACCGATCCGGTATTGGTGCTGGCCGGCCCCGGCAATAACGGCGGCGATGCACTCGAGGCTGCCGCACTGCTAGCGCAACGCGGTCAGCGCGTGTTGGTGGTGCTCATGGCCGACCCGCAGCGATTACCCAAAGATGCCCAGGCCGCTTACCAACGTGCGCTCAACGCGAAAGTAGCCTTCGTCGATCGGTTTGATGTGACTGCACGCTGGGCGTTAGCGATTGATGGTTTGTTCGGCATTGGTGTAGCTCGCCCCTTAGAAGGGCCATTTGCTGCAGCAGTTGAGCAGATCAACGCGCTTGATTGCAAGGTGCTGGCCATTGATGTGCCGAGCGGTCTCGATGCTGACAGCGGTCGTGTCGTTGGCGATGCTATTTCGGTGAAGGCCGATACCACTATCACCTTCATCGGCGACAAACCCGGCTTACACACCGGCTCTGGGCGTGACTACGCGGGCACTGTGGTGGTCGACACGCTAGAGCTTGATCTTGAGAGCTATGGTGCGCCGCTGGCACGATTGATCACGCCAGCGTTGTTCCCAAATGTGTTTACGCCACGGGCACACGCCTCGCATAAAGGTAGCTTTGGCGACGTTACTGTGATAGGTGGCGCAGCTGGTATGGGCGGCGCGGTGCTACTGGCCGCGCGCATGGCAGCGATGGCTGGTGCAGGTAGAGTATTCGCTGCATTTGCCGGCGCCCCACCCGCGTTCGATCCGGCGCATCCGGAGTTAATGTGCCGCGATGCCCATGCAATTGATTTGCTGCAAGGCGCTGCGGTGATCGGGCCCGGTCTCGGTACGTCACGCGATGCGCACGACTTAGTCGCACGCGCGCTATCGACTAGCCTGCCACTCGTGCTGGATGCCGATGCGCTGAACCTTGTGGCTCAGGAGTACGGGCTACAGCAGCGCCTGGCACGTCGCCGTGCACCCGCCCTGCTCACGCCGCATCCTGCCGAGGCGGCGCGGCTGATGGGTTCTGATACAGAGCAGGTGCAGGCAAATCGCTTGAGCGTCGCTGCAGAACTGGCCTCACGCTTTAACGCCTGCGTCATTTTGAAAGGATCAGGCAGTATCGTCGCCGCACCTGATGGTCGATTGGCTATCAACACCACGGGCAACGCAGCGCTGGCCACAGCCGGCAGCGGCGATGTACTCGCGGGACTCTGCGGTGCGCTGCTTGCGCAGCACCACACGACCTGGGAAGCTGCACTCGCAGCTGTATGGCTACACGGGGCAGCCGCAGATAAGATGGTGGCCGAAGGTATCGGACCGGTGGGGGTTACTGCGAGCGAGTTGTTGCCGTATGTTCGC
>JBIKUP010000352.1:0-2577 GCA_044347535.1 Burkholderiaceae bacterium | reverse complement strand
AAGCAAGGGTGGCTGAATATGCTGGGCGCGCTGCTGGCACAAGGTGCATTGCGGCGAATTTCCCAGCGGCTGAATCCCTCCCGTTACAATGGCGCGAGCTTACTCGGCTTACGTGGCTTGGTATTCAAGAGCCACGGTGGCGAGAGTGCTTACGGCTTCGAGTGGGCGATACGGCGCGCTTTCGACGCGGCGCATCATGATGTGCTGTCGCGTATCGAAGCTGCGATCGGCGACCTGATGCCGCAAGCCGCTGGTGCAGAGAATCCATCGACCAAATCAGCATGACCACTTATTCCCGCATCGTTGGCACTGGTAGTTGCTTACCGCCCCGGCGTCTCACCAACCAGGACTTGGCCGCGGTACTCGCCGAGCGTGGTCTTGAGACCTCGGACGAATGGATCGTCTCGCGTAGCGGTATCTCTGCGCGCCACTTTGCAGACGATGGCGTGCTGTCGAGTGATCTGGCGGTCACTGCCGCCCAGAACGCGCTGCAGATGGCGAACCTGACGCCAAACGACATCGATCTGATTATTCTCGCTACCTCGACACCTGATTACCTGGGTGGCTTTCCGAGTACCGCCTGCGTTGTTCAACGCAAGCTGGACATTACCAATCATTGCGCCGCGCTCGACGTGCAAGCTGTTTGCAGTGGCTTTGTGTACGCTGTGTCAGTGGCAGATAGTTTCATTCGCTCCGGTATGCACAAGCGCGTGTTGGTGATCGGTGCCGAAGTGTTTTCACGGATTCTCGATTTCAACGATCGTACGACGTGCGTACTGTTTGGTGACGGCGCGGGTGCGATTGTGATGACCGCATCTGAACAGCCCGGTATTCTCGCCACCAAATTGCATGCGGATGGTCGTCATACCGATATTCTTTGCGTGCCGGGTCATATGAGTGGTGGCGCAGTGAGCGGTAGCCCCTTCCTTACGATGGACGGACAGGCTGTCTTCAAACTCGCCGTATCGGTATTGGAACAAGTTGCTAACGAAACCCTTGAAGCTGCGGGAATGCAGGCTTCGCAGGTTGATTGGCTGATTCCGCATCAGGCAAACATTCGCATCATGCAGGGCACTGCAAAAAAACTTGGACTGCCGCTCGAAAAAATGGTGGTCACCGTGGATCAACACGGCAATACATCGGCAGCGTCTATTCCGCTGGCATTTGATGTCGCCATGCGTGATGGTCGCATCAAAGCCGGACAGCACGTCTTAATGGAGGGCGTTGGTGGTGGTTTCACCTGGGGCGCTGCGCTGGCAAGGCTGTAAAAAAACCAAGCAAGAACAACTATCTACTATGAACGCAACTGCATTTGTTTTCCCGGGGCAGGGCTCGCAAGCCATCGGCATGCTGAATGGTTTCGCTGATAACCGCGTAGTTAGCGACACCATCAGCGAAGCCTCGGAGGTATTGCAGCTCGATTTGGCAAAATTGATCGCCGAAGGTCCGAAAGAATCACTCGACCTCACCACCAACACCCAGCCGGTAATGTTGGTATCTGCGGTGGCGTTTTATCGCGCCTGGATTGCTGCAGGTGGTGCATTGCCTACCGTAGTGGCCGGACACAGTTTAGGTGAATACTCGGCATTGGTAGCGGCCGGCGTGATTGATTTTCGTGATGCGGTGCCACTAGTACGTTTCCGTGCGCAAGCGATGCAAGAGGCAGTGCCAGTCGGTCAGGGCGGTATGGCCGCAATTCTCGGTCTGTCGGATGACGACGTACGTGCTGCTTGCGCCGAAGCTGCGCAAGGCGAAGTGGTTGAGCCGGTCAACTTCAATGCGCCAGCCCAAGTAGTGATTGCCGGGCACAAGGCTGCGGTAGAACGTGCTTGCGAGTTGGCGAAGTCTAAAGGTGCCAAACGTGCGCTGCCCCTGCCTGTTTCCGCGCCATTTCACTCATCGCTGCTAAAGCCTGCGTCTGATCGCTTGCGTGATTATCTTGCGCAGGTGAACTTCGCCACGCCGAGCATTCAACTCATCAACAATGTCGATGTAGCGATCGAAACCGATGCCGCAGCGATCAAAGATGCGCTGGTGCGTCAAGCAGCTGCGCCAGTGCGCTGGGTTGAATCGGTACAAAAGATGTCGACCTTAGGGGTCACACGGGTTATTGAATGTGGGCCTGGCAAGGTACTCAGCGGTTTGGTCAAGCGTATTGATACGCAAATGACGGCTGATGCAATCAATGATCAGGCCTCACTCGAGGCTGTTCTGGAGGCAAGCAAATGAGCGCCATACTCGATAAACAAATTGCACTGGTAACGGGTGCTTCACGCGGTATTGGACGTGCGATCGCGATTGATCTCGCGAAGCACGGCGCTACCGTGATCGGCACCGCCACCAGTGACGCAGGTGCGGCAGCGATCAGCGAGTACTTGAAAACCGTGCGCGCGGATGCGGGTCGTGGCGTTGTGCTAAACGTCAATGATGCGGTCGCTTCAGCTGCGTTAATTGACGAAATCAGCAAAGACATGGGCGGCGTATCGATTCTGGTGAATAACGCCGGTATCACGCAAGATCAACTCGCAATGCGGATGAAAGACGAAGAATGGGATGCGGTTATCGCAACCAATCTGA
>JBIKUP010000023.1:0-10118 GCA_044347535.1 Burkholderiaceae bacterium | reverse complement strand
CTAACGTGGTTGGTCCTGATCACTATGACACCGCACGTTCGGTACAGGGTACGCTGCAGCGCTATAAAGAATTGCGCGACATTATCGCGATTCTCGGAATGGACGAACTCGCACCGGAGGACAAATTGGTGGTGGCACGTGCACGTAAGATGCAGCGTTTCTTGTCACAGCCTTTCCACGTTGCTGAGGTCTTCACCGGGGCGCCAGGCAAATATGTGCCATTGAAAGAAACCATCAAGGGCTTCAAGATGATTGCCTCTGGCGAGCTTGATCACCTGCCTGAGCAAGCGTTCTATATGGTGGGCACGATTGACGAGGCCATCGAAAAAGCCAGCAAGATGCAGTAATGCCGATTCCCCGCCACAGTGTGGCGGGGTCGCAGTAAAGAACGGCAACCCGCACCGATACCCGATAAAGACTTTCCATGGCAAACACCATCCACGTTGACGTCGTCTCCGCAGAAGAGCAGATTTATTCCGGCCCAGCGGAATTTGTCGCGCTGCCCGGCGAGGCTGGACAACTCGGCATTTATCCGAGACACACGCCGCTGATTACCCGTATTAAACCGGGTGCAGTGCGTATTCGCGTGCCCGGTCAGGAAGAAGAAGAGTTTGTGTTTGTGGCGGGCGGCGTGCTGGAAGTGCAGCCGAATGCCGTGACTGTTTTGGCGGACACTGCGATACGCGGCAAAGATCTGGATGAAGCCAAGGCCAATGAAGTGAAAAAGATGGCCGAAGAAGCGCTGACCAACCAAAAATCAGAAGTCGATTACGCGGTTGCACAAGCAGAGCTAGCGATCGCAGTGGCGCAACTCGCCGCCATCCATCGCCTGCGCGAAAAGCGCGGTCATTGAGCTGGAAGATACAAGCAGCATCATTGCAGACGTAACAACGTAGTGACTGAAAAAGGCAGCTTAGGCTGCCTTTTTTAATGCTGGTCCGCCCATTGCGCTGAACGCGCAATCGCACGCTGCCAAACATCGAGACGCGCATGCCGCTCGGCCGGTGACATTTTTGGCTCGAAGCGATGCTCTTCTTTCCATTGTGCTGCGATCTCCTCTTGAGACACCCAATAGCCAACACCGAGCCCGGCGAGATAGCCAGCGCCGAGCGCTGTAGTTTCAGTAACCTCCGGCCTGACCACCGGAACACCTAAGATATCGGCTTGAAACTGCATCAACAGATTGTTGCGTGAAGCACCGCCATCAACACGAAGCTCTCGTAAAGGCGTCGCCGAATCCTTTTGCATCGCCGTCAGCACATCTGCCGTCTGAAAAGCGATGCCCTCTAGCGCTGCACGCGCAATATGGCCCGCCTGAGTGCCGCGCGTTATACCAAGCATGGTGCCGCGTGCATAAGCATCCCAATGTGGCGCGCCAAGTCCGGAAAATGCAGGCACGAACGTGACACCGTCGCTATCGGGCACCGATGCAGCCAATGCTTCCACATCGTCCGAACTCTTGACGATCTTCAGACCGTCGCGTAACCACTGCACCGTGGCGCCGCCCATGAAGACACCACCTTCAAACATGTAATCGGTGCGTTGTGGTGTTTCGTGGCCGGTGGTCCAGCCGACCGTTGTCAACAGTTGGTTGTGTGAGTCCATTGCGGTACCGGTATTCATCAAGATAAAACAACCGGTGCCATACGTGCTCTTCACCATGCCGGGCTGGTAGCAGGCTTGGCCATACGTCGCTGCTTGCTGATCACCAGCAATCCCAGCGATCGGGATTTCTGCGCCAAAGATCGAGGTTTTGGTGTGCGCTGCTACACCGCTGCTGGGCACGATCGCTGGTAGAACCACTCGGGGTATGCGCAGCAGGGCGAGAATTTCATCATCCCAGTCCAAGGTATGAATATTGAACAGCATGGTGCGCGAGGCGTTGCTGGTGTCGGTAATGTGCGCGCCCGACAATTTAAAAATCAGCCAAGCGTCGACGGTGCCAAACGCTAACTCGCCACGCTCTGCACGTGCACGCGCGCCGGGCACATGATCGAGTAGCCAGCGCAACTTAGTGCCTGAAAAGTAGCCATCGATCACCAAGCCCGTTTTTTGGCGGAACAGTTCACTCTTGCCATCTGCACGTAGTGAATCACAGAAAGAAGCCGTACGACGATCCTGCCACACGATAGCGTTTGCAACGGGCTCACCCGTCGCGCGATCCCACAATACGGTAGTTTCACGCTGGTTGGTGATGCCGATCGCAGCGATGTTGGCGGCACTGAGGGAGTGCTCGCGCAAAACTTGCTGCGTCACTTCGAGCTGTGATTGCCAGATTTCATTGGCATCGTGTTCGACCCAGCCGGGGTTCGGAAATATTTGCTGAAATTCTTTTTGTGCGATGCCGTGAATGCGACCTGCCCTATTAAACAGAATGGCGCGCGAGCTAGTCGTGCCCTGATCAATCGCCAGGATGAATGAATCTGCCATGTCTCCCTCCGTAGTTTTCATCAACCGCCGACTAGCGTTCCGGAAGCGGCTGATGGAAACCGATTTGTAAAAAAATGCGCGGACCAGCCGCGCATCTCAAAAAATTCAGCCAACCCACGCGCTGGGCGACATCAGTGTAATGTCGCCCAGCGTTTCGCGTCTATTACTTCACGCGACCTTCTTTCCATGCTTGCAGCAGCTTCTCGTAAGCGATGGTCTCGCCTTTTGGCTTCTCATTCGCGAGCTTCTTCCAAGGGGCATTCTTGTCAGACAGCCACTTGTTAGGATCGCTCTTCTCGTTCAGCTTCGGTGGGCAGTTCTTCATGCCAGCGCGCTGCAGACGGCCCAGCACGTTGTCCATCTCGTCCGCCAGGTTGTCCATTGCTGCTTGAGGTGTTTTTTCACCAGTCACAGCAGTTGCAACGTTCTTCCACCAGAGCTGTGCCAGCTTAGGATAGTCAGGCACGTTGGTACCCGTTGGCGTCCAAGCCACGCGCGCAGGGCTGCGGTAGAACTCGATCAGGCCGCCGTACTTGCTCGCGTTTTTCGTGAAGTACTCATGACGGATGTCGGAGTCACGCACGAAAGTCAGACCAGTAATCGATTTTTTCAGCGAGGTGGTTTTCGCATTGATGAACTGCGCATACAACCATGCCGCTGCCTTGCGCTCATCTGGTGTCGACTTCATGAAGGTCCATGAGCCTACGTCCTGATAACCATTCTGCATGCCGTCTTTCCAGTACGGGCCATGCGGGCCTGGCGCCATACGCCACTTCGGTGAGCCATCGGCATTGTTAACTGCTGGTGCTTTGCTCATCGAGGCTGTAAACGCGGTGTACCAGAAGATCTGCTGAGCAATCTGGCCCTGGCCAGGCACCGGACCCGCTTCGGAGAAGGTCATGCCCATCGCTTCTTTGGGTGAGTACAGCTTCATCCAGTCGATGTACTTAGTGAGCGCGTAAACAGCAGCAGGCGAGTTGGTCGCGCCACCACGAGCGACCGATGCACCTACCGGTGTGCACTTGTCGTCTGCGACACGAATACCCCACTCGTCGATCGGCATACCGTTAGGAATACCTTTGTCGGCGGTACCTGCCATCGACAACCAAGCATCCGTGAAGCGCCAGCCCAGCGATGGATCTTTCTTGCCGTAATCCATGTGGCCATAGATCGGCTTACCATCAACCGTCTTCACATCATTCGTGAAAAAGCTCGCGATATCTTCATAGGCGGACCAGTTCTGAGGTACGCCGAGGTCATAGCCATACTTGGCTTTGAACTTGTCTTGCAGGTCTTTGCGTGCGAATAAGTCAGCACGGAACCAGTACAAGTTGGCGAATTGTTGGTCAGGCAGCTGATACAGCTTCTTGTCCGGACCCGTCACGAAGCTGATACCGATGAAATCTTTCAGGTCAAGGTTCGGGTTGGTGAACTCTTTACCCGCACCCGCCATGAAGTCAGACAGTGGTTCGACAGCGCCATAGCGGAAGTGGGTACCGATCAGGTCGGAATCCGAAATCCAGCCGTCATAAATGCTCTTGCCCGACTGCATCGAGGTCTGCAGTTTCTCGACGACGTCACCTTCTTGGATCAGGTCATGCTTGACCTTGATGCCAGTGATTTCTTCAAAGGCCTTAGCCATGGTCTTCGACTCGTACACATGGGTATCGATGGTCTCTGACACGACATTGATTTCTTTGACGCCTTTGGCCTTCAACTTCGCCGCCGCATCAATGAACCATTTCATCTCGTCCATTTGCTGCTGCTTCGACAGTGTCGAAGGCTGGAACTCATTATTGACCCATTTCTCTGCTGCCTTCATGTCGGCCCAGGAACTTCCTGAAGCCAGCATAGCGGCGACTGCTATCGCGCTTAGTTTGAGTTTCACGTGTCTTCTCCTCTTCGCAGCTTCCCTTCACAACCTTCCGACCCCGGTGGGAAGTGACCCGGGTTCGGGATGAATCGAGGTATTAGCCCCAACGCATCATGAGCAACAACACTAAAAAACCAAGGCCGGCGGCAATCCATTGTGTGGCGTCAGTTAGACCCGCCCAAGCGAGATTGACGTAGGCAGCAGACAGAAGCCCGATAAACAATCGATCGCCGCGTGTCGTCGGAATCGGCAAGAAACCTTTTCGTTCAATGCTGGGTGATTTCAGCTGCCAGACCGTCATTCCTATCAGCATCAACACCACACCGGTAAAAAATATCGCGATCTCGAGTGTCCATGCCATCCAGGAAAATGCTTGTGCCATCGCCATCTCCTTGAATCAGACCCGACCCATCGCGAAACCCTTCGCGATGTAGTGGCGTACGAACCAGATCACCAACGCACCGGGCACGATCGTGAGTACACCGGCGGCCGCCAGCACGCCCCAGTCCATGCCCGCCGCCGACACAGTGCGCGTCATGGTGGCGGCAATCGGCTTTGCCTGTACGGAGGTTAGCGTGCGCGCTAGTAGCAACTCAACCCAGCTGAACATGAAGCAAAAGAAGGCAGTGACACCGATGCCGGATTTAATCAATGGCAGGAAAATCTTCACGAAAAATTTCGGGAAGGTATAGCCATCAATGTAGGCAGTCTCGTCGATTTCCTTAGGGATGCCGGACATAAATCCTTCCAGAATCCATACAGCAAGTGGCACGTTAAACAGCAAGTGCGCCAGCGCGACGGCGATGTGGGTGTCCATCATGCCGAAGGTGGAATACAGCTGGAAGAAAGGCAGCAGAAACACTGCGGGTGGCGTCATACGATTGGTCAGCAACCAGAAGAACAGATGTTTATCGCCGATAAATGAGTAGCGCGAAAACGCATACGCTGCCGGCAGTGCAAGCAATACCGCCATCACCATATTCATGGCGACATAAATCATCGAGTTGATATAGCCGCTATACCAGGCTTCGTCGGTGAAGATGGTCTTGTAGTTATCGAAAGTGAGATGCGTTGGCCACATCGTCATCGCGCCGAGGATTTCCTCGTTCGTCTTGAGCGACATGTTGAGCATCCAATAGATCGGCAGCAGCGATCCTGCCAGGAATAGGATCAGAAAAATTCGCGAGAACCCAGAGCGCGTCATGTTTTATCTCCGGTACCCACGCGCTGCATCCAGGTATACAGCACGAATGACATCAGCAGGATGATCAAAAAGTAGATCAAGGAAAACGCTGCAGCAGGCCCAAGGTCAAATTGGCCCACCGCTTTTTGTGTCAGGTACTGCGACAGAAACGTTGTCGCATTGCCGGGTCCGCCGCCGGTCAGCACGAAGGGTTCGGTGTAGATCATGAAGCTGTCCATGAAGCGCAGCAGTACCGCGATCATCAGTACGTTGCGCATTTTTGGCAGCTGTATGAATCGGAACACGGCGAAGCGTGACGCGCCATCAATTTTCGCGGCTTGATAAAACGCATCTGGAATCGCACGCAGACCTGCGTAGCACAGCAATATCACCAGCGGTGTCCAGTGCCACACATCCATCAGCAACACGGTCAGCCAAGCATCGGTGGAGTCGCCAGTGTAGTTGTAAGAAATGCCGGCATCATTGATCAGCTTACCCATCAAGCCGATATCGCCACGACCAAAAATCTGCCAGATCGTACCCACCACATTCCAGGGAATCAGCAGCGGCAAAGAAACAATCACCAATGACAAAGAAGCGCGCCACCCCTGCGCGGGCATCGATAGTGCAATGCCAATGCCCAAGGGAATTTCAATTGCAAGTACTGCCAGTGAGAACCAGATTTGCCGGAAAAATGCGGAGTGCAGACTTTCGTCGCGCATCACTTCCTTGAACCACTCGGTGCCCACAAACACGGCCTGATCCGGACCAAGAATGTCTTGCACCGAGTAATTCACCACGGTCATTAGCGGCATGATGGCGGAGAAGGCCACCGATAGAATCACCGGCAATACCATCCACCACGCTTTGTTGTTGAGCGTCTTGTTCATTCAGGCCACCCGTTTGTCGTTCAGGTAGTACAGGGTGCGATCAGCCGGCAGTTTCATCCAGACCGTATCGCCACTTTTCGTCGGGTGTAGCGTGCGCTGTTTGGAAGCGATGCGCTGTCCGCCGAGTTCGGCTTCCACTAACCAATGGGTGCCCATATTGCGCGCACTCAGCACCCGCGCTGGCAAGGCGCCGGCAGTCTCGGTTGCAAGGCATTCAACGTACTCCGGACGTATACCAAGCGTCAAGTGACCAGCACCGGCATCCAGACCCGCAGGCGCTGGCAGCGTAGTGTTGGTACCGCTGAGAAGTACACGACCGTCGCGCAGGCTACAAGGCAACAGATTCATGCCGGGATTGCCGATGAAATAGCCGACGAAGGTATGCGCTGGCGCTTCGAACAGTGCTTGGGCGCTACCGATCTGTACGACTTCACCTTCTGTCATCACTACTACTTGATCAGCAAACGTCAGCGCCTCGATCTGATCATGGGTGACATAGATCAGCGACAGCTTCAGCTCGTGATGAATCTCTTTCAGCTTGCGTCGTAACAGCCATTTCAAGTGCGGATCGATGACGGTGAGCGGTTCATCAAATAAAACTGCCGCAACATCCGGGCGCACTAGCCCACGGCCAAGCGATATCTTTTGTTTCGCATCAGCCGTCAGACCCGAGGCGCGCTGTTTCAACTCGCCGCTCAATTCAAGAATCTCGGCGATTTGTGCAACACGACGCTCGATCTCCGCATTTTTCCAGCCACGGTTCTTGAGCGGGAAGGCGAGGTTTTCACCGACGGTCATGGTGTCGTAAATGACCGGGAACTGAAACACTTGCGCGATGTTGCGTTTCTCGGGCGGCAACTGGGTGACATCATGGCCATCAAACAGCACCTTGCCCTGCGAAGGCGTGATCAGTCCGGAGATGATGTTCAGTAGCGTGGTCTTGCCGCAGCCAGAGGGGCCGAGCAGTGCGTAAGCGCCACCATCTTGCCAAGTCATTTGCATAGGGCGCAGCGCATAGTCCGAGGGCTGCGTTGGGTTGGGTTTATAGCTGTGCGCGATACCGGCGAGTTCGATGCGTGCCATGTCAAACCTCCGGCGCGTAAATCAGCGCACCATCAGCGCTGAAGATGAACAGATCAGCCGGCTGAAAGTGCATGGTTGATGCACTGCCTAGCGCAAGGTCATGAACGCCAGGCAGCTGCGCCACTATGGAGAGCGCACCACGCGTCAAATGAACGAAGGTTTCCGAACCACTGATCTCGGCAAGATCCACGCTACAGGTCAGCGCAAAGCCACCTTCGCGAGAAGATGCATGCAGACTATGCGCGCGCAGGCCGAGTTGCACACGATTCTGACCGCCAAGACGAGACTGCTGTTTCGATACCAGTGGAATCTGGATGTCATCTAACAGATGCGCAACGCCGTCCACGATCTTTGCTTCAAACAGATTGATGGGTGGATCACTGAAAGTACGCGCAGCAGTGACTGAGCAGGGTTGGCTGAACACAGACAATGTTGGTCCTTGTTGCAGTACCTGACCTTCATGCATTAATAAGGTTTGCCCGCCTAATTGCAGCGCTTCGAGCGGCTCAGTGGTGGCATAGACCACTGTGGTGCTACCCGTTGAAAACAAATCGCTTAGCTCGCGGCGCAATTCCTCGCGCAATTTATAGTCAAGGTTGACCAGCGGCTCATCGAGCAGCAACAAACCAGCTTCTTTGATTAGCGCGCGCGCCAGCGCGCAGCGCTGCTGCTGGCCACCCGACAGTGCAGCAGGCGAACGTTCGAGATAGGCCGAGATATGCAAGCGCTCCGCCATCGCGTGCACACGCTCGCGAATTTGTTGCTCGTTGAGTTTGCCAGCGATGCGCAATGGTGAGGCGATGTTCTCGAACACCGACATCGATGGGTAATTGATGAACTGCTGATACACCATTGCCAGATGACGTTCGCGTACCGGCACGCCGGTCACATCGACCCCATCCGCGATCACACGCCCCTCGCTCGGTTTATCCAAGCCAGCGATCAGGCGCATCAAGGTGGTCTTGCCGGACAAGGTCGGTCCGAGCAGCACATTGATTTCGCCTGGTGCCAAGCTCACCGACGTTGCGTACAAGTGAGTTTCAGCGCCGACCTTGCGGGTCACGCCCTGCAGTTCCAAATGCACTTCGTCTCCTCTTGCGACAGCCTTAGGCTGGCGTCAATTGTCTGCCTTCTTCTTTTTTATGCGCGAGCCACTCGTCGACCCGCTGTGCGGTATCGGCCGGTAAATGCAGCCCTAGTTTTGAGCGACGCCACAGTATATCGACGCCAGATAACGCCCATTCGTTTTTCACCAAATAATCCAACTCGGCTTCGTACAGGCCATCGGCCACGGCCTCGCCCATATCTGCCAGGCATTTCCTGTTGTCGAGCAGCCGGTGAATTCGCGTGCCATAGGCGCGCGCATAGCGGGCGACCAATTTGGGTGGCAACCAGCTGTAGCTTTGCTGCAGCGCACCGACGAAGGCATCGAACTCGAGGACTGCACGATTTTGCGGTGGTCCGTAGAGGTCGCCGCCGGGTAAACAGGCGTGCTCGGTCCAGGTGCCATGCGAATTACCGAGCTTGGCGGCGATCATGTCGACCGCTTCTTCGGCCAGCTTTCGGAAGGTGGTGATCTTGCCGCCGAATACAGAGAGCAGCGGCGCCTGCTCACCCTCGAGTGTCAGCTGGTAATCCCGCGTAATTTCGGAGGCGTTGGCGGAGTCATCCTCCAGCAAGGGCCGCACCCCGGAGTAAGACCAGACCACATCGGCAGGGGTGATCGGTTGCTGAAAATAGCGCTCGGTCAAACGGCAGAGGTAGTCGATCTCGCTTTGATCAATCGCCACTTGATCGGTGTTGCCGGTGTACTCAAGGTCGGTGGTACCCACCAGCGTGAAATCTTGTTCATAGCTGATGACGAAAACAATGCGGCCATCCGGGTTCTGGAAAATATAAGCATAGGGATGATCGAACATCTTGCGCACCACGATGTGGCTGCCCTTCACCAGTCGCAGTGATTTGTTGCTACGGTTAGCGATCGCATCTTGCAGAAATTGCGCAGCCCACGGACCGGCGGCGTTCACCACACAGCGCGCGCTGACCTCGATGGTTGTGCCATCCGACTTGCGTAGTAAGGCCTGCCAATGATCGCCGACTCGGCGCGCGGACTCGCAGCGGGTGTGCGTCAAAATACGAGCGCCATGTTCAGCAGCGTCAAGCGCGTTGAGCACAACCAAGCGGGCATCATCGACCCAGCCATCGGAATAGATAAAACCTTTGCTGAACTCCGGCCGAAGTGGTTCGCCCGCAGGGTGAGCATGAAGATCGATCGCACCCGAGCCTGGCAAGATTTCGCGTTTTGCCAGCGCATCGTAAAGAAATAGCCCGGCGCGGATCATCCAGGCAGGCCGTTGCCCGCGGTCATGCGGCATCACGAAACGCATCGGCCACATGATGTGAGGTGCTGCGCGTAACAGCACCTCGCGCTCGATTAGCGCCTTGCGCACCAGATTAAATTCATAGTGTTCGAGATAGCGCAGGCCGCCGTGAATCAGCTTGGTGGACGCTGACGAGGTGTGCTGAGCCAAGTCGTCCTTGTCGCACAGGACGACGGAAAGTCCACGGCCGGCAGCATCCCGCGCAATACCAGCGCCGTTGATGCCGCCACCGACGATCAGCACATCTGCCGTCAGAATCATGGAGCCTTTCATCTCGG
>JBIKUP010000022.1:0-10151 GCA_044347535.1 Burkholderiaceae bacterium | reverse complement strand
GCTGGAAGCTGGGTAGCGGTTATGAGGCTCAGGTCAGCTTCCCCGGAGGCGCTGGCTTGATGTTCCACTTGCAGGTGCCGCTTAGTGCCGCTGGCAACTAGTGCTTAAGAAATCTCGCCTCTTCTTCTCGCAGTAATTGCATGGCTTGGGATGGTGGTCGATCGACGGATTGATTCATGTCGTTCCAGCGATAACGCCGGCCCGCTGTGCGCTCCAGTACTTTGCCATCGACCAGATAGGCGCCACCCATGTAAGAGGCGATGACTGTGCCACGCGCCTCCGGCAGTTTGAACAGGTGCTGCCCATTGCTGTAATCAGCGATATCAGAGGTACAACCGAGTGCCGATTGCATCAGAGTTGGCACCAGGTCTTGGTGCAGCGATATTTTTTGCTCGACGCTCGCTGAATTAGCGCCGGGCGCGCGCACGATCATTGGCGTGTGCGTTTGCCAGCGTGTGAAATTGCTGCCATGCCCCCAATAGCCCAGGCCGTTCTCATTGAACTCTTCTGCATGATCGCCGGTAATGATGACCCAGGTATTGTCGAGTTTGCCGTTGCGTTCAGCTGCGTCGATCAGCTTGCCCACCAGTGCATCAAGGTAGTAAAGACTGTTGTGATAATCGTTCTTGTAGGGACGATTATCTGTATATCGATCAACTGCATAGCCACCCTCGACTACCGGCAATGGTTTGAAACGCGCGTACTCGGGTGGGTAGCGGTAAGGCGAATGGGATGAGGTCAGGAAAACAAAATCGAAGCGTTTCTCCTGTGGCGCGGTAGGTAGTGTGGCGATGTATCGATCTACCAATGCCGCATCGGGCAAGGCATCGTAAAAGTCTTGTACTGCGATGTTCGGAAAGAACATTCGCTTCAATGAGAACCCATCAAGATTGGTCGAGGTGAATGCCCGCGTACGGTAGCCCTGCGCATTCAGCGTTTGCGTGAATAGGCTCGGGAAGCTCTCGGGTGCCGAGCGGGTGAGTTCAAAGTAGTTTGGATGCAGCCCGTACATCAAACCAAACAGCCCCGGCACAGTCACTGCGCCGCTGGAAACATGCTGTGTAAAACGTGTTGCCTTATCGGCAAAGCGCGCAATATTCGGTGTGATCTCCGGCGTCATGGCGTCGGCTTGCCAACTCTCGAGCACGATCATTAGGATCGATGGAGGGTTGGCAGCAGGCGAGCATTGCGGTTGAGCGCGTGGGTATTGAACGATGCCGCCGCCCTGCATCGGAGCATTTTCTGCTTTGCCGTAGGCCGCCGGGAATACGGATGGCCACCAAGCGCTCACACGTGGCGCGCTGTCGTAGGCCTCGACCGGATAGTAGATCGGCAGGAAGGGGCGGTAGAGCGTGATCTCGTCACGCAGATAGTGGCTCGCCCAAATATGAATCACCGAGTTGAGCACCAATGTGAGCGGCATTAACAGCAAACCGGCAGCGAACCAAGGCCAGTGATGACGACGTCCGCTGCGGCTGCTGACGAACACCCACACCACCAAAGCGAGTAGCACTGATGCCAAAAGTACGAACAGTAGTAGCACGAATAGCGGGATGCCCATGCCATGAAAGTCACGCAGGAACATCTCGACCAACAAGATATCTAGGTGAAAGCGATATAAATTGAATACCGCAATATCAATCGCAAGATAAACCAGCCAAGCCCAACCCAACAGTGGCCAGAGCCAGTTGGTAGCTCGGAATACAGAAAGCGGCAGCAGCACCAATGCGGCCAACAGCAGCAGCGTGCCGTAGTACCCAATCACGCTCAATTGATACACCGCTGGCAGCATAGTTTGAGCCGCCGGCGCGTCTTTGAGGAACAGGCCGACAGCGGCAGCGGTCAACAGGCAGAGGTAGAACGTCAGCTTGAAATGGCTGCCGATGCGCTTGGGCCAGTGTTTCATGAGGTGTGGTCGCAAGACCTGAAGAAAAAAGCCGATGGCGCGCGCCTGAAGGCGCTATTGGAAAAGCTGCAAAAAGAGCCCAACCCCGGCGAGTCACGCAAGATCATGTGAGAGGTGATGTGCCCGCAGCAGCGGGCGCATACCGCGCACCATACCGTGCGCTTTTCGCCGTCAGGTTTTGGCTTGGTTGTTACCCGGTTCGGGCACCGCAGCCGCAGGAGCATCGATCGCGGACTCTGCGCCAGCGGAGGCAACTGGCGTAGCTGCTGCAACAGCTGCAACTGCTGCAGCTATTTCTGCTGCCGCAGGTGCGGCGGCAGGTTCCGGAGCCGGCACGGGTTCGGGCGCAATGGCGCGTTGCGGCTCTGGTGCGCGCGTGGGCACTGCCGGCATCTCGCGTCCCACTTTGTAGATACCGCCCTGCAGCGAGCCGCCCTTCTTGATCTCAAGCTCTTGGTAGGTAATGGAGCCAGCAACCAAGCCAGTAGCCTCTACGACCAGCGTACGGTTGGCGACCGTGGTATCGGTCAGCATACCGGCCACGCGCACATGATTGGCGGTGGTTTGCCCATCCATCGAGCCATTTTGCTGGATAAAGACTGAATCGGCACTTAGCTCGCCTTCAAGCTTGCCATCTACGCTGGCCACGCCTGGCACGCGCATGGTGCCCTTCATGAAAACGCCTTCGCCTACCAAGAGTGACCCAGCCGCATGAATCTCTGCCATATTGTTCTCTTTCGACGAGTTTCAGAAGAAAACAGCTTTCCGCATCATACAATTTTTTTCTCACTTTAAAAACAAATCCGACAACTTTAATAATCATTTGAAAACAGTCGATATGCCTAACCCCAGACTCATCTTGTTCGCTGGTCATGCCGGTACCGGTAAAACGACCCTAGCCAAACGTGCGGTGCCGATGCTGTCGCAGAAGTTCGGGCATGACTTTTTTTTCCTGGACAAAGATACTGCTTATGGCGCGTTCAGCTCGCACATCATGGGTCTGCTGACCGGCGACCCCGCTGACCGCGACAGCCCGAGCTACCTGCAGCATTTACGTGATCAGGAGTACTCAGGCCTGCTTGATATCACGCGCGAGAATCTTGAGATTGGTAATCATGTACTTTTGGTTGGCCCGTTCACGCGCGAGATTTTGGCGGGCAAATTTTTTGAGCCGACCGAACTAGGTATGCCGGCCAACACTGTGTGCCGGGTTGCATGGATTGATTTATCTAGCGAAGAAGCCAAGCGACGTATAGAAGCGCGAAATGATGCGCGTGATCACTGGAAGCTCGCGAATTGGGAGACGTATATGAAGCGGCGTGTGGAGCCGCCTTCGCACCCCGCATTGATGCGCATGGATAATGGCAGCTTTGATGCGGCGAAGTTTGAGGAGCTGCTTGAGTTTTTATTGGAATGAAGTTCGGCTAGCTGCCGTCGACAACGCCAGCAACCTATCCGGGTAAGTTCTGATCAAGTTCTAATCAAGGGCTTGATAAACCAAGGTCTTGAACATCCGCCGATACGCCTGCCGAATCGGTCCCGGCGTTTGCGCCATCATGACGGCAACCAGCTGCTCTTTCGGGTCGATCCAAAAAAACGTTCCTGCCGCACCGCCCCAGGCGTAATCACCTTCCGAGCCCGGTACCGCAGCGATCCCCGCTTGCTGCCGCACCATGAAGCCCAGACCGAAGGTATAGCCCTGTATCCCCATTAACACTTCGCCGGGTTGTACGGGTGTCGCGACCTTGGGGCCAAGATGATCAGCGCTCATCAGCGCGACGGTCGTGCGTGACAAATAGCGTCGACCATCCAGCACACCACCATTGAGCATCATCTGGCAAAAGCGCAAATAGTCATCAGCCGTGGTCGACATGCCTGCGCCACCGGATTCATTACCCGTGGGCTTAGTGACATCGAGTACCGGCGCGTTAGGCCCACCGGTGAGCGGATCGATTTTCAAGGGCTCGGCGATACGCGCTACTTTGGGTGCGGGCACCACAAAGTGCGTGTCTTTCATGCCGAGTGGTTTGATGAGTTTTTCGTCGAGCAGCGCACCAAGCGACTGCCCCGAAACTTTTTCTAAAACCCGCCCCAGCAGATCTGTCGACAGACCGTAGTCGAAGGTGGTGCCCGGTTGCCACACCAGTGGCGCTTTGGCGAAGGCTTCGATTTGCTGTTCTGACGTCAGCATCAACGCTCGCATTGGCGTCTGAGTTGAGAACAAGCCAGCTTCTTCGTATGCCGCTTTCACGCTCGCGAAGCGAGTGAACTCACCATACGTCAGCCCAGAGGTATGCCGCAGCAAATCGTGAACTGTGATCGGACGTTTCGCTGGCTCGCGCGCACTATTCGGGTCGGCAGGGTTGCTTAGAACCTGCAGATTGGCGAGCGCCGGGAAAAATTTAGAAACAGGGTCATTCAGCTGAAGCTTACCTTCTTCAACCAGCATCATAGTCACGACTGACACCAGCGGCTTGGTCATTGAATAGGCGCGGAAGATAGTGTCGCGCTTCATCGCGGTGCCAGCAGTCTTATCCTGCCAACCTATCGAGTCGGCATGAACGATGGCCCCCTTGCGCGCGATAAGGACCACGGCGCCAGGCATCCGATTAGCACTGATCTCGGCTTCGATCACGCTGCGAATTCGAGACAAGCGCTCTTGGGATAGGCCTTGTGACTGTGGCGTAGCAGATGACAGATCCGCGCTAAGGGCGGCAGGACTGATCGAGGCTAGCGCAAGCGAGAGCGTCAGTGCGAGTGGCTGTAACAACTTTCGCTTTAATGCCCCGGTATTCACTTTGCTGGATAAGGTCATGGGCTGCCTCGCTTTCTTGTTGGTTATCGCGTCTTTAGCCATGCATCTCGCAGCTTGACGCCGGTGACTGGCTTATCTTGAATCACTAGCTTCACCTGCGGCGCGGTATCAGGCTGTAGGCTTACCTCAAATGTCATGAGTTCATCACGACGGAATGCATGCATCACAACGATATCACCGTTGCTATAGCGCGCCAGCAAAGTATCCAGATTCGATGCGGTGATCCGCAGATCATCCAACGCCACCAGCGTATCACCGGCGGATAAACCAGCGTGATGGGCAGCGCCGCCCTCGTACACTGAAGCCAATTTACAGTCGGCGCCTTCTTTGCGCGTACGAACGCCCAGTGAAGGTGTACCTTTGCGCGGCCGGTCTTGCAGTTGAATCGCAAATGCCGTAAGTGCTTCAGCCAAAGGAAGGTCTTTGGTGCCGCGCACAGCGTGATCAAACACGGTCTTCAATGACAGCCCGGTGACTTCATCGAACAGCGCTTCGACATCAGCATCACTGACACCCACACCGCGCCCGTCTTGGTAAAAATCACGCCCATAGTGCCGCCAGAGTGCGCGCATGACGTCATCCAATGAGCGCTTACCGCGTGTACGTGAACGAATCAAGAGATCAAACCACAGCGCGACCAGTGAGCCTTTTTGGTAGTAGCTGACGATAGCGTTGGGGGCGTTCTCATCTTGGCGGTAGTACTTGGTCCAGGCATCAAAACTCGATTCAGCCACGCTCTGCTTTAAGCGGCCGCTGCCTTTGTTGACTGCGTTGATGGTTTTGGCGAGCAAGCCGAGATAGGCGTTACGATCAATCAGACCGGTACGCACGAGTGTCAGATCATCGTAGTAGCTGGTAAAACCTTCGAACAACCACAACAGCGGCGTGTAGTTTTCTTGAGTGAGGTCGTAGGGGGCAAATACTGCAGGCTTGATGCGTTTGACATTCCATGTATGAAAATACTCATGGCTGCACAAGCCAAGAAAGCTACGATAGCCATCGCTAAGCGCTGCTTGGCCTCGCACGGGCAAATCCGAACGCGCGCAAATCAGTGCGGTAGAGGCGCGATGCTCCAAGCCGCCATAGCCATCGCCTACCGCTAACGTTAGAAACACATAACGCGACATAGGTGCGCGTTTGGTACGCGGCTCGAATAATGCGATCTGATGCTCGCAAATACGCTGCAGGTCATGCGCCAAGCGCTCGGTATCGAGATTCGGAACGCGGCCTGTGATTGCCATCTCATGCGGCACACCATGTGCCTCGAACTTGATCAGGTTGAATTCACCCATCTCGACCGGATGATCAATCAGCTCGTCATAGTCTTGCGCGATGTAGCTGCCAAAGCGATAGCGTCTCGCTTTCAGCTCGGGTAATGAGGTAGCGACACGCCAGCCTGCATAGGCTTCACCTTCCGGCGGCTGTATGTCCACCACATGGGGCAGTAGTGCCTTACCTTGCACTTTGAGGAAGACACTGGTGCCGTTAAAGAAGCCATGGGTTTGATCGAGATGCGCCGCGCGCACGGATAAATCCCATGCATAAACCTGATATGTGATGCTTAACTCACCTTTGCAGCGTGCTGCGCGCCAGGTATGTTTGTCGAGCTTGGTGAGTCTAAGTTTGCGCCCATCCGCTTCCGCGCGAATTTGCACGATGTTTCGCGCGAATTCGCGGATCATGTAACTACCGGGAATCCACGCTGGCAATGACAGCACCTGACCCTCAGGGTCAGGGTGCGACACCGTCAGCACTACTTCGAATAAATGCAGCGCAAGATCGTGCGGACGGATGCTGTAGTGGATGACTTCGCGGCGTTTGGGCATGGCATTAGGATTTCACGTCGACCACCAGTCGCCCGCGTACTTCGCCCGCGAGAATTTTCGGAGCCCATGCCAAAGCATCTGCGAGCGAGATTTGCTGGGTGATTTTTTCCAAAGTGTCGGGCTTAACTTCGGAGGCCAGGTTCGACCATGCCGCAATACGCCGATCAATCGGTGCCATCACGCTATCCACACCAATCAGTTTCACGCCTCGCAAAATAAATGGCGCGACGCTTGCAGGGAAATCCATCCCTTGCGCCAAACCACAGGCCGCGACCGTGCCGCCATAACGCACCTGCGCTACCGCATTGGCCAGCGTATGTGAGCCGACTGAATCCACCACGCCCGCCCAGCGCTCTTTTTGCAGTGGCTTGCCAGGCGCAGATAATTCAGCCCTATCCATCACATCAGTAGCGCCCAGCGACTTCAGATAATCTGCTTCTGCAGTCTTGCCGGTAGACGCCACCACGCGATAACCACGCGCAGCAAGAATCGCTACCGCTACACTGCCCACACCACCCGAAGCACCTGTCACCAGTACCTCGCCATGTTCTGGCTTGACGCCATTTTCAGCGAGCGCCATGGCGCATAACATCGCGGTATAACCGGCAGTACCAATCGCCATTGCGGTACGGGATGTCATGCCATGCGGCATTGGGATTAGCCAATCGCCCTTCAGTTTCGCGCGCTCGGCAAGACAACCCATATGCCCTTCGCCGACACCCCAACCATTCAACAGAAAATGATCGCCCACTTTCCAATTCGGGTTTGATGAGGCAATCACTGTGCCAGCGCCATCAATGCCCGGCACCATCGGCCACTTACGCACGACCGGTGATTTACCGGTGATCGCCAAGCCATCTTTGTAATTGATGGTGGAGTACTCGACTGCGACGGTAACGTCGCCTTCAGCGGGTAGCTGCGCATCATCGAGCTGGGTCAACTCGGCGCGTGTGGAACCGTCGTCGTTCTTATTAAGCAGAATGGCGCGGAACATAGTGAGGTCTCCTTGATTTAGCTTTGATTTTTTCAAAAACAAATACTTCAATACAAAACTTGGCGTTTTGGAAGCACTGAGTCATTCAAATTTCATCGCTCCGACGTAGGCCGGAATCCAGCAGATTCAACACACTGGATGCCGGCCTGCGCCGGCATGACGAATTAACTTGTACTTCCTTACTTCTTACCAACGATCGCCCGCAGCAAATGCGCTGCCTAGGCAATGCGGCGACATGGTCAGTTACGAATATCGCCAACAGGCTTGTTACAGATGGCGATGATGCCGATGGTAGCGGAAGACCGCGGTGGTTTCGGCGCAGAGCATCGTCTGCGTCGATGAATGATTTTCAAGTGATCAGGCTAGACATATTAGGGCGCCTTGACCTGTGCCAGCTTGTTTTCAAGGGTTTTAGTGTCGATAGCGCCGGGGATGCGCGAGCCGTCCGCAAAAATAATCGTCGGCGTTCCAGTGACACGATATTTTTTACCCAGTTCGATCACTTTATCGATTGCTGCAGTGCTACATGATTCTCCGGCTGCCGGCGGTGCCTTGCCCTCGAGCATCCAGTCATCCCAAGCTTTAGCTCGGTCTGCGGTGCACCAGAGATTTTTCACCTTCTTCAGCGAGTCGTCGCCGAGCACCGGGTACATGAAGGTGTAAACGGTAAGGTCTTTCACTTCGACCAAGGACTTGCGAAAGCGTTTGCAATAGCCGCAGTTCGGATCTTCGAACACTGCGATCACACGCTTGCCGCTACCTTTGACTGACTTCGCTGCCAGATCCAGCGGCAAATCCGAGAATTTGATCTTGTTCATCTCATCCAGCTTAGCTTGGGTGAGGTCCTTTGAAGTTTCCGTGTCGAACACATGCCCGATCAGCACAAACTTACCCTCGGCATCCGTGTAGACAAGCTCGTTGCCGACCTTCACTTCATATAACCCGCCATAGGGCGTCTTGGTGACAGATTCGACGGGTTGTTCGTTACCGAGTCGCCCCTGCAGCAACTTCTTCAATTTCGCCTCGGTAGTTTGTGCGATCGCTGTGGTCGAGAGCATGCACAGCGCTAAAACTAGCCATCGGAATTTGATTGTCTTGATCATCACTTGCCTTGAGCAGAAACTTGTTGGAAATAAAGCGGCGAAAACAGGGGCGAATATTTGCGCGAAAAGAGCGCGCGGATTAGGACGCTAAGCAGAACCTTAACTAGAACGCCCTAAGGCATGCGTCATCAGTTGGCGTTTTAAGAACGGTAGCTTATCAAGCGCGGTCATGCCGAGGTTACGTAAAACCTTCAGTGGTGCCAGATCGGTATCAAACAAACGTTGCAAGCCATCGGTGGTAAGTTGCATCAGCAAGACTTCCTCTTTGCGATGACGCGCATAGCGCGCCAGCGTGCGGGCGTCACCATAATCGCTCGCTCGGTCCCGTTTGGCGATTGCGGCCAGCAGGCCCTCGATATCACCAAAGCCGAGGTTCATGCCTTGGCCGGCAAGCGGGTGCACGACATGTCCGGCATCGCCAATCAATGCGACACGGTTCGCCACCATAGCTCCTGCGCGGATGAATCGCAACGGGATCGTCTGCGGCGTTGTTGGCGGCAGCATAGTGAACGCGCCTAGTGTTTGCCCCGGCAGTTGCGCCAAGCGATCGCAAAGTTGTTCCGGCGGCTCTTGCAGGATGGTGTATGCGAGCTTTTCAGGTGCAGACCAAACCAATGAAACGCGCGTCCCGGTTAGCGGCAGAAGCGCGACAATGCCCTGCTCGCCCAAGAACCACTGACTAGCAACTCCATGGTGCGAATTTTCGCAGCTGAAGTTGGCGACGATGGCGCGCTGGTTATAAGAACGATAGTCGATGCCGATGTCTGCTTGGGAGCGCACCCAGGACTGCGCACCGTCCGCGCCAACGATCAAGGAAGCATCGATGCTAGAGCCGTCGTGCAGCTTTACCGAGGCGTAGTCTTGATCGGTGTGCAGTTGTACCGCTGTGCTCTGAATAATCTGCAGGCCATTGGCAAACTTAATGGCGTTATCGAGTGCTTGGTTAAGGTTCTGGTCTTCGACAATCCATGCCAATGAATTGGTACGTGCGGCGTAGGCGTCAAAGCCTATATGTCCAGCTGACGGACCATCGCCATGCACGGCAATGGCATCCACCGCAGCAATACGTGTTGAATCCAGTGCCTCCCATACCTTCATGGAGGAGAGCAAGCCGCGTGCGACATGATTAAGCGCGTAGACACGTTGGTCCCAGTGTGTGCTTCTGACTGGTTTGTTTGCGGAATTGGCAGGGGTCACAAGGCTGACCCGCACGCCAATGCGCGCCAGCGCAAGTGCAGCGGCTTTGCCGATGGCGCCGCCACCGATGATGCAGACGTCAGAATGAAAGGTCATGTAGCAGATTATATCCGTCGCCTGTCTATTGGCTCGAGCGCCTTGCTCGCTATGCGGAGGTTGAATGTTTTGCTATACTCGCTGGCCTTGGCCTGGTAGCTCAGTCGGTAGAGCAGAGGATTGAAAATCCTTGTGTCGGTGGTTCGATTCCGCCCCGGGCCACCAAGTAAGCGAAGCCCTCGTTAGCGATGACGGGGGCTTTTGTATTTCCGGC
>JBIKUP010000351.1:0-2594 GCA_044347535.1 Burkholderiaceae bacterium | reverse complement strand
GTAGGATGGATAAACCGACGACCGGTATATGTACTGCCAGCGTATAAATCATGGCTTGGCGCATATTCGCGAAAGTACGTCGTCCGGTTCTTATCGCCTGCACAATCGAGTCAAAGTCATCTCGCAGTAGTACAAGTGCGCTGGCTTCGCGTGCGACATCGGTGCCGCGCTGGCCCATGGCCACGCCGATATGGGCCGCCTTTAGCGCAGGGGCATCATTCACGCCGTCACCGGTCATGGCAACGATCTCACCCGCTTGTTTGAGCGCCTCGACCAACGCCAGCTTTTGATGCGGCTTGACGCGCGCGAATACATTCACATCACGTGCCGCCGCAGTCAGCGTGGCGATATCCATTTGCTCCAGATCGCTACCCAGCATCACTCGTGCCGTCGGAATGCCTGCGGCATGTGCAATCGCTAGTGCCGTGCGCGGGTGATCACCGGTAATCATTACGATACGAATTCCCGCCCCTTGGCATTGCGCGATAGCCGCGGGTACTTCCTCGCGCAAGGGGTCGGCAAAGGCGATCAAGCCTAGCCACTCAAATTCAAAGCCATGCGGGCTGGTTGGCCATGCCTGATCGTTCAAATGATTGGCACGGGCAACGCCGAGTACACGTAGCCCGCGCTCAGCGAACTGCGCCACATCATCAGCAACTCTTGTGCGCTGTTCTTCAGGCAGGTGACACATCTCCGCAACTAACTCGGGCGCACCTTTGGTGGCGACCAAGTAGCGCTCGCCGGTATGCCACACATGGGTCATGGCGGGCAGCTGTGGCGACAACTCATACTCATGCGCGAGCGTCCAGTCGGCCGCAGTACGGAGCGATGCGTGCTCTGGTAAGTTGACGAGCTGATGGATGGCTTTTTCCATCGCATCATGGGGCGTAATTTCGCTGGCGAGTAGTGCATGCTGTAGCAGCGTCCGCTGCTTCATGCTCAGTGTGGTGCCGGCTTCAGATTGCGCCAAGTCTGAAGCATCGGCTGCATGTAGCGCGACGACTTGCATTTGATTTTTCGTCAGTGTGCCGGTTTTATCGACACACAGTACTGAGGTTTCGCCGAGCGTTTCAATTGCATCCAAGCGCCGCGTTAGCACATCAAGTTTACCTAGCCGTCGTGCAGCAAAGGCA
Organism: Burkholderiaceae bacterium; assembly: GCA_044347535.1. Classification (GTDB taxonomy): domain Bacteria; phylum Pseudomonadota; class Gammaproteobacteria; order Burkholderiales; family Burkholderiaceae_D; genus Pernthalerella. The sequence goes on along the minus strand of JBIKUP010000351.1, from coordinate 1,461 downwards.
AAAAAGATAATCATGATCACTGGAAATTCTTGCGGCAGTAAGGACATCGCGAGTGCTATACCGGCGAGAATCGCCTCGGGCAGGTTGTCGCGCGCTACCCAGTAGACAGCAACCAGAATCAGCGCGAGCACTGCACCCACCGCAGCGATACGCTGCGTGAGGCGGGTCATTTCATCGCGCAGTGGCGAGGAGGGCAGATCGATCTTGTCGAGCGATTTACCGATGCGCCCCATCTCGGTCTGACTACCAGTGGCGCTCACTTCGACAGTGCCCTGACCTTGGGTCACCAGCGTGCCGGCGTAGACCGCATGCGCTTTCGACTTAGGTAAAGGTAAGGACTCACCCGTCAGCATGGATTCATCGATGGCCAGATCATGCGCGGAGAGTAGCTCGCCATCTGCGGGTACACGGTCGCCTTCTTGCAGCATGAGCAGATCACCGCGTACCACCTCGCGTCCAGCGATACGCTGCATGACACCATCGCGCATCACTAGCGCACGCGGGCTCGACAGATCACGTAAGGCCGCCAGCGCATTATCAGTACGACGTTGCTGGAAGATGGTGATCGCCATAATCACCAGCACAAAGCCGGTCAGCACCATCGCCTCGAAGCGATCGCCAATCAGAAAGTAGACCACCCCTGCGGCAATCAGCAGCAAGAACATCGGCTCACGTACGACTTCTATAACCGTGGCGCGCAGCGCACGCCGGTGCGTATCGCCAAGCTCGTTCGGGCCGTCAGCGGCTAAACGACGTGTGGCTTCTGCGCCACTAAGTCCGGTAGTTTCTGTGGATTGAATCATGGTCGGGTTGGCGACATTGCATCGAATACAATGGTTCTACTAATAAAAACCAGGCGAGATATTTATGAAGCTTACCTTCCTTGGCGCTGCGGGAACCGTGACTGGCTCTAAATATCTGATCGAAGCTGGTGGTTTGCGCATTCTGGTTGATTGCGGCCTGTTTCAAGGCTACAAGAATCTACGCTTACTGAACTGGCAGCCCTTGCCGTTCAGCACCAAGGAAATTGATGCGGTGGTACTCACCCACGGGCATATCGATCACTCGGGTGCCTTACCGCTATTGGTGCAACAGGGTTACCGTGGGCCAGTCTATGCTACCCGTGCCACGGCAGAACTGTGTGGCCTGCTGCTCCCGGATAGTGGACATCTGCAAGAGGCGGATGCCGCTTTCGCCAACCGCCATAAAAGCTCAAAGCACCACCCAGCGCTGCCTTTGTATACCGAAGAAGATGCGCGGCGTTCGCTGAAGTTGTTCAAGCCACTGGATTTCGATGAACTGCTGACGCTCGGTCCATTACAGCTGCGCTTGCGTGGTGCTGGTCATATCCTCGGCGCCAGTTCGGTCGAGTTACGCCAGGGTAATCGTAGTTTGCTGATGTCAGGCGATCTTGGTCGTCCGGACGATCTGATGATGAAACCGCCGGTACCGATCGAGCAC
>JBIKUP010000350.1:0-2597 GCA_044347535.1 Burkholderiaceae bacterium | reverse complement strand
GCCTGCCGATGATGGGCACGGTCGAGAGTCTGAACGTCTCGGTTGCTTCCGGGGTGTGCTTGTATGAGGCGCGCCGCCAGCGGCTGCGTGCGGCGGGTGGGTAAAATATCGGGATCGGTCCCGGAGTCCTGACATGTTCAGCCGCCTTAACGAAGACATCAGCAGCATCATGCAGCGTGATCCCGCAGCGCGTAGTCGCTGGGAGGTCTTGACCTGCTATCCCGGCCTTCACGCCATCGTGATGCATCGCTGGGCGAATGCTTGCTGGCGTATGGGTCTGAAGTGGCTGGGCCGTTTCATTTCGCACATCTCGCGCTGGCTGACCGGCATCGAAATTCACCCCGGTGCCACCATTGGGCGCCGCGTGTTTATTGATCATGGCTTTGGTGTTGTGATCGGCGAGACGGCAGAGATCGGCGATGACTGCACCATCTATCAGGGCGTCACGCTCGGCGGCACATCGCTGAATAAAGGCAGTAAGCGTCATCCAACTTTGGGTCGTGGTGTGATCATTGGTGCGGGGGCGCAAGTCTTGGGTGGATTCACGGTGGGCGAGGGTGCCAAGGTGGGCTCCAACGCGGTGGTTGTCAAAGAGGTGCCTGCTGGCGGGACGGCAATCGGTAACCCGGCGCGTGTGATCGCGAAAGACACGCATTCTGGCCGCGACGATGCAGCAGCGCGTATGTTTGCGGCTTATGGTCTGACACCGAATGGTGATGATCCTTTATCAAAAGCCTTGCACGGCTTGATCGACAATGCGGCCTCGCAAGAGACGCAATTGCAGAAAATCGTCGCAGCCCTCAAAGCGGCGGGCATTGCTGTTGAAGAAGTGGCGCCCTCCGATCGTTTCGATGCCGATCAACTCAACAAACTCGTTGAGTAAGTCAACGTCATCGGTGTCTTGATCCCTTTCTTTTTGTCAGCTTCTTGAAACGATTTTTCTGATTCGTTTCATTGCGATTGATAGTAGCTAACTCAGTGCGATTGGTTTTCGCCAGCTGCACGTTTCATCTCTAATGCTCTGAGTACGTTGCGCTGAACCTTGCCGGTCGTGGTCATCGGTAGCGCATCAATAAACTCGATCTTCTTCGGGTATTCATACGGCGCTAGCTGGCCGCGCACATGCTGCTGCAATGCCTTGATCAGCTCAGCGTCTTGCTGCTCGCCGCGCGTTGTCTCGGGTGTAAGCACCACGAATGCCTTCACTAAATTGCCGCGCTCTGCATCTGGTGTGGGCACCACAGCGGCATTCGCGACGGCCGGATGTTTGACCAGACAGTTCTCGATTTCCGATGGCCCGATTCGATAACCTGCGGCCTTGAACATGTCATCCGCCCGACCGCGATACCAGAGGTAGCCATCGGCATCCATCTCCGCTAAATCGCCGGTCATTAGCCAGTCACCACGGTACTTGTCTCGACTGGCATCGGGGCGGTGCCAGTAGCCAGTGAAAATCACCGGGTCGGGTTGGCCATGACTATCGCAGCGATGCAGACCCACTTCGCCGATCTGGCCAGGGCCAAGCGGCTGACCGGTGTCATCCAGCACGGCAACGCGGTGTCCGGGGTAGGGCTTGCCCATGCTGCCCGCGCGCGCTGGCCAATAGAGTGCGCAGTTGCCGACCAGGTAGTTGGCCTCTGTTTGGCCAAACATTTCATTGACAGTGATGTCGAGCGCATCCTGCACCCATTGAAATACCGCGTCACCGACAGCCTCGCCTGCGCTCATGATCGCGCGCAGCTTGAGTGAGTAACGCTGTTTCGGCGCAGGTACGGCCTTCATCATCATCTTTAGCGCAGTCGGAAATAAAAACGTGTTTGTTACGCCATGCCGTGCCATCAACTCGAACGCATGCTCGGGAGAGAAGCGGGCACGACTCGCGATGATGGTGCGACCGAAGTAGAGCGTGGGTAGAAGTGCGTCCATCAAACCACCGGTCCATGCCCAGTCAGCTGGTGACCAGAACACATCACCTTCTTGCGGAAACCAGTTTTGTGAGGCGACGAAGCCGGGTAGGTTGCCGATTAAGGCCGATTGCGGAATCAATGCGCCCTTGGGCGAGCCGGTGGTGCCACTGGTGTAGATCAGGATCGCCGGGTCGTTGGCGCTGGTAGCAACTGGAGTAAAACGATCGGGTGCGTTGGCTAATACATTTGTCCAATCGATCAAATCAGCACGCTGAGTGTCCAGTGCGATGACATGCTTGAGCGAAGGGCAGTGCGGTAATGCAGCGTCGATCGCTGCCAGCGCACTGGGATCAACGATTGCCACCATGGCTTCACTATCTTGCAGTCGATACTCGATGGCTTCCGGTCCGAACAGCACCGATAGCGGCATCGCGATTGCCCCGAGTTGCTGGCAACTGATGTGCGCAACGGCGACCTCGGGTCGCTGCGGCATGACAATCGCAACGCGCGAACCACGTTCAACACCCAGCGAGCGCAGCACATGGCTAAGACGGTTAGCATCACGCTGCAAGTGTGCATAGCTCACTTCGCGATGACCGTTCAGCGGGTCATCGACCACGATAGCGATACGCTCAGGGTCGTCAGACCAGCGCCCACAGCAGAGCTGAGCGATATTGCAATCCTCTGGAA
>JBIKUP010000021.1:0-10169 GCA_044347535.1 Burkholderiaceae bacterium | reverse complement strand
TACAGCCCGGTGATCTGGTTTTCTTCAACACGCTGCGCCGCACCTTCTCTCATGTCGGTATCTACTTGGGCGACAATAAATTCATTCATGCGCCAACACCCGGCAGCGCAGTTCGCATTGAAAGCATGGATTTAAACTACTGGAAAGCGCGTTTCAACGGCGCGCGCCGTGTGCTCGAGTCTGAAACAAACGATTCGTCTCGACGCTAAACCCTCGTTCGGGTTGCCGGGTAGCTAAGCGCCCAAGCAATCCTACCGACATGCAACCCTCTGAAGTCAGCGCTTTACGGTTGCTCGCGTTTGATCTGTAAACGTTTACGCAGTTCGGGCATCGCCGACAACGCAGCGCGCTCCCCCGCTGCAATCGCCACACCCCGGCTCTGAAAATCATTCCCCTTCATCGTGGCTAGCTCAGGCCGAATCACAATATCCGCTTGCTTCAATTCATACTGGTTCAAGCTCTGCCCCATGATGGCGAAAGTCTGTAGCAAGATTTCAAACGCACCCGATGCAGGCTGCACTTCCGGTTGCACGGAGATATTCACAGCAATCACAAAATCAGCACCCATTTTCCGCGCAAAACTCGCGGGCACGGGCGATACCAAGCCGCCATCGACATAGTCCGTCGCACCAATACGCACCGGCTTGAACACGCCAGGTACCGAAGACGATGCGCGCACAGCAGCGCCGGTATTGCCGCGCCTAAACAAAATCGGTTGACCACTCTTTAAGTCAGTCGCCACCGCACCAAACGGGATTTTTAGTTTTTCAATCGGCTGCCCTTGCACCGCGCGATTCACATAATTTTGCAAACCCTCGCCCTTCAACATCCCTGTTGGCCCCGAGAAAAACGGTACCGACCAATCCGAGATCGCGCCCTCGTCCATATCAATCGCCATCTTATGCAAAGCATTTCCATTATTGCCAGCGGCGTACAGCGCACCGACTAAACTACCCGCACTCGTGCCCACCACAAGGTCAGGCACGATGCCGTGTGACTCCAGTGTCTTGATCACACCTATATGCGCAAAGCCGCGTGCTGCACCACCACCCAGCGCCAACCCCACCTTGAGCTTGCGTGGCGCAGGTGCGGGTTTAACGGCCGTAGGTGGCTCTACGGGAAACAGCACGCCGTCCGCCGCAGGCGGTAACGTGGTCTCAGCAGGCCCTACGGTATCCGGCGCCGCGGATGCCTCAGGCGATGAGGACGGTGGCGCAGGCAGCGTCTGCGTGGCAGCACCAGACTGCGTGGTTTGCTTACTTGTCGGGACCGTTTGGCAACCCGCGAGTAGCAGGTTGATGGCAATGATGTAGAAAAATGCGCGCATGAATAGTACCGGAAGCCAAGCGCTGCATTCTAGCCGAGCGGGCCTCTGATTAGGCGCAGTGGCGATTTAATCCGGACTTTAATCTGGCGAGTTACGCAGCAGTCGCCAAAGTGCGGCGCCGCTGATAACCAAAATCAGCGCCACGACCATCCAGAAACCATGCGGATGCTCGGCCAAGGGAATGCCTGCTACATTCATACCAAATAAACCCGCAATCAAGTTAATCGGCAAAGCCACAACGGTGAACACCGTCAGGGTGTACAGGCTCCTACTGTTCCGCTCGTTAATCATGGCAGCAATTTCTTCTTGCAGCAGCTTGATTCGTTCCTGCAATGAAGCCATATCGGTTAGAACCGCAGAAAACTCTTCGCTCGATTGCCGCAAATCTTGCAGATCATCGTCTGCAATCCAGGCAGGCGGACGCTGCAACAAACGAAACAATGCCGCAGGCTCCGGCGCCATCAAGCGCTGCAGGCGCACCATCACTCGACGCAATTGACCGAGGCTGCCACGCTTGGAATCCAGCCGTCCTGCAAGTAGATCATCTTCGATCTTGTCCACGCGCGTCACCGTGTCGCGCACGATACCGATCAGCACATCGGCTTGATCACGTAGTAAATGCGTCAACAACTCAGTGGTACTGGTCACTGAAGCACCCTGCTGTACCGCCTGACGCAAGCGATCAACGGATTTCAGGGGCTTTTTACGTGCGCTGATCAACAGCGTTGGGGTGATGTACATCCAGAGCGTTGATGTCTCGGATGGGTCAAAGGCGAACCCGTGCAGCACATCATTAACCACAGCGAGCAAGGCGTCATCCACTTGCTCGACCCGGGTAGAACGCGAGCCCTGCTGCAGAGCCTCGAAATACTCGGGTGGCAGTGGGGTGTGCTCCCGAAGCCAGCGTTCGGTGGAGGCTTGGCTGAGATTAAAGTGCAGCCAGAGCAGCTTGCCCGATGGGCTCTTCAGATGCTGACCTAGTAGTTGGCTAAGATCATCAGACGGGCTGATCTCGGTGGTGGTTGCGTCGTGAAATTGATAGGCCCAGACTAAACCTGCGCGGTCGACAACAAGTTCTTGCAGCAGGTTTTTTTTCATGGTGCTTCAGCTTAATTCTTGAGACGTTAAGTTGGGGGCTGCTGAGCATCGGCGTTGACCTTACCGCCGATTACTTGTGAAATCTCACCAAGAAAAAACGCCCCCGAAGGGGCGTTTCGCCTAAACCGCAAGAAAGCCGAATCAGAAGTTGAATTGCGAGCGGATCATGAATGCATGCGAATCATCGCCGCGCTTTGCAGGAACTACAGGCGTACCAATATCAACCGGTGCAAACGAGTAACCAAACTTCGTTTGAGCGTAGTTGAACATGATTCGGGCGTTTGGATTCAAAATCCAATTCAAACCGAGTGTTACTGTGTTGCCCGTTGGGCTACCTTCAATTTGGTACTGAGCATTTCCAGTGCGTGGGTAGTTTGTCGACCCGCCACTCGTGCTCACATTGTCACCAAAACTGGAGGCGTCATATTGTGAATAGCGGAGTCCCAACTGCCAGGCACCAGTGCCGCTTCTATCAGCAAAGTTGAAGTTCGAATTCGGGCGGATACCACCGACGACGCCGGAGCGGTAGGTTGATGCCCAAGACTCACCGGTGAGGTTATACAAAAACTCAACGTAATACACCTTGGTATTACCCTTGCTCTGAGTAGTGTAGCGCGCACCGCTGCTGGTGACTGCCTGACTAGTTGCATTGTAGTCAGCAACTGTGTACTCGCCCTGCAGCTTAGCAGCGCCTTTGGCGAAAGCAAATTCCAAACCGGTCAACTGGCGGTTAACGGTAGCTGCATCCGCAGCGCCAAGGCTGTAACCACCAATAGCGCACTGTACGGTGGCAGCGCTACCGGCCGCTGCCGTTGGGCTGACAAACGAAGCAGTGTTAGTACACGGCGGCGTGCCGAGTATTCTGTTTCTGTAAACATTGCGCAAACCGCCAAACTCGTCATTGAACGAGTTGACCACGCCGCGAGTCGTACGATCGCTGCCGTCCTGGCTCGAAGTCGTTGGCAACACATCAAACCGGCCAGAAGTACCGGCCACGCCCACGTGCAACAAAACATCGTCGCCAGCGCCCTGAATCATCTTTGCCAGGTTATAGGTCAAACGAAGCGCACCCTCCCGACCCAAACTACCCTCGCTCTGCAGCGGATCAAAACCAGCCTGATACGCTGAGAGTGAGTAAGTGAAGCTTGAAGGCTGCTCACCATGGAACATCACGCCCGCCTGCTTACCGGGTGCGATCTGGTCCTGGTAGGAACGCTCCATGAAACCAATGTTATTGGAGCTCATCAAGGTCTCTTGACCGAACGGCTGCTTGAAACGACCGACACGTACTTGTGCCTCGGGACTGAAGCGGTAATTAGCCCAGGCTGTGTCAAGCAGGTTCGCGCTGGAGCCAACGAGGTTAGTCACCACTTCATAGTTGATATCTTTGTTGAATATGCCAGACGCACCGATACGTGCTCGGCGAACGGAGAATCTGTCAGATAGCGACGATGAGTCACGATCAGTGTATTGCCCGTGTTCGTCATTGATCATTCGGGCATCAAAATGCAAACGGCCTGTGATATTCAACTCGCTGTTGCCGTCCTTGGATTTGAAACCAAAACCGTTTTCTTTAACCGAGCCATCATTTAGCCGCTTCTGAATATCCTTGATGGATCTCGATACATCCTGGTCGATTCGCGAATCCTTGAATGCCTTGTTCTCGTCGGCTTCTTTGTTCGCCTCCATGAACTCGTCATAATCTTTTTGCGAGATGACGCCTTTCTTCAGCATCAGTTCAAGCATCGCCTTGTTTTCATTGGCGACTGCCGGCATCGACAGCGAGGCGCAGACAGCGGCGACCGCGATAGCGATCTGCTTAGCAGTAATTGTGGTGGTAGTCTTCTTCATGTAAATCTCCGGTTGATAATCCAGCGCATTCGGGGTGGCTAAAGACGCACCTTTCCTGCATTCCTTGAATTCCGACCGCGATTGTGTGAATGTTTTTTTTCAACTTGATGACATAGGTTGAACTATTGCCTGATAATCCTATTCGTAGCGATTTCGCGACTTTGGCTAGTTTTGTCATCAAGCCGTCATAACCAACGCTAATCATTAAAGGTTTTGCGCTTACGTAAGGGAGATTCACGCGCATGCTCGCCGCAGTTGACCTCGGCTCAAACAGCTTCAGATTGCACATCGGGACTTTCGATGGCGAGCGCATCCGCATCATTAATAGCGCTCGCGAGCCGGTCCGCCTGGGCGCTGGCCTGGACAGCAAGCGCAACTTGAGTCAGGCTGCGATCCAAAATGCGGTTGCCTGTTTGGCACGCTTTGCACAGATTCTGCAGTCCACGCCGCTGACGGGCGTACGTGTAGTGGCCACCAACACTATAAGGGTGGCTCGGAATGCGTCAAGTTTTCTTCCTCTCTTCGAAAAAGCAATTGGCTACCCCATCGAGATCATCTCCGGCGAGGAAGAAGGCCGCCTGATTTACATGGGTGTGGCGTCAACGCTCAACCTGCCACTCGAACGCCGTTTGGTCATTGACATCGGTGGTGGCTCGACCGAGTTGATTCTGGGTGAAGGTCCTGAAATTGAGCAGGTCGAATCATTCTCTATTGGCACCGTGCCAACCTCGACGCGGTTTTTTGATGGTGAGCGGATTACGGCCAATGCATTTGATGAGGCCGTGCTGTATGCGCGCAGTATGTTCGAGGATGGCATGGCACCGTTTCACCCGCGCTACTGGGAAGTAGGGTACGGCTCTTCAGGTACCTTGCGCACACTGGCGGATGTCATTGAAAAAAATGCACTGGGTGATGGGCAGCTATCCGTCAAGAATCTGCTTATCCTACGCGACCTTTTGTTGGAGGCGGGGCGCGTTAGCAAGCTTGAGCTGATCGGTGTTCGAGCAGAACGCGCCAGCGTGGTGCTAGGCGGCCTATCAGTACTGATTGGCTTGTCACAAGAACTCGGCTTCAAATCACTGTTCGCGGTAGAGGCTGGCTTGCGTATGGGTGTCTTGTGGGACCTCTATCTTCGACAGCGTAAACGTGACCGCAGACAAGACTCAGTCAAACGCTTCATGAAACGCTTTGGTGTTGACGAGACAAGAGCCTCGCGTGCTGCATCGAACGCGCGCTCGCTGTATGCTCAGGCGGCACCCGATGGTGCACTCGAGCGGATGATTGGTTGGGCGGGCAAGTTGCATGAAGTGGGTATGGTGGTCTCACACACTGGTTTTCATAAGCACGGCGCTTATCTCGCCCTTAATGCTGACTTACCCGGCTTCACGTCGCATGAACAGCACCTACTATCCGTGCTCCTGCTGGCGCAGAAGGGCAACTTGCGCAAGGTGCAGGATGCGATTGCCGATACCGAGGTTATCCGCGCCATCGTTTCACTACGTCTTGGTATCTTGTTCATGCACGCACGCATCGACCCAGCGGTCGCGCCAGTGCGCTTGTCGGTACGCTCAAGGATAGAACTCACCCTCGGGCAATCACTTACGCTGCATCACCCAACACTGGCCTACTGGCTATCGAAAGAAACCACGACATGGGCAGAGGTCGGGCACCAGTTTGTGGTTAGAAACTCGCGATAAATTAATTAAGTACTTGGTACGGCGAGACGGCACAAAATCGCCAGCGGCCTGAAGAAACGACTGCTTGGAGCCGGCCTTGTTAGGTCGCTGGGAAGGCGGCAGTACCGCAGACAGTACTGAGGTACGGCAAGGTACTGTCAACGAAGCTAGAGGCCTAACAAGACCGGATCTTATTCTTCGTTGGTGCCCTCGATTCCTAACTCCTGAATCTTGCGGGTAATCGTATTACGCCCGATACCCAGTCGAATCGCGGCATCGTTTTTTCTACCGTGCGTATGCTTGAGCGCAGTCTTGATGAGCGCTGCCTCAAACTGCCGTCCCAAGGCATCCATCACTTCAGGCCTACCGGAGGACAGCATGTGTGATGCCTCGGCCTCTAACATCAATATCCATGAATGACGATCCTGCATGATGCCATTGGTGTGGGATTCGCCGTTGATGTGCGCTGGCTCAGGCCTCATAGAGGTGGGCACGTGATGGTCGCCATTCAATTTGATGGGCGCTATCGGCTCTGGCTCTAGGGTTGGTGCCGTCAGCGCGACTGTGCCGGTGCTTTGAATCAGTTCCGCAGGCATGTCCTTGACTTCTACGGTTTGCCCGGGGGCCATCACGGTGATCCAGTTGCACAAATTTTCTAACTGACGCACGTTACCGGGCAAATCCAGCGCAGACAGAAACTGCATCGCCTGATCAGACAAACGTTTTGCTTCCACACCCAGTTCTCGCGCGCTACTCGCCAGAAAGTGACGTGCGAGCAGCGGGATATCTTCACGTCGTTCACGAAGTGCGGGCAGCCGTAGTCGGATCACATTCAAGCGGTGATACAAGTCTTCCCGGAATAAACCATCGCGTACTCGCTGCTCGAGGTTTTGGTGAGTAGCGGCGATGACGCGTACATTTGCTTTCAGTGGCTGGTGTCCACCGACGCGATAAAAATGCCCATCCGACAGCACCCGCAACAAACGCGTTTGCAAATCGAAGGGCATATCACCAATTTCATCGAGGAACAAGGTGCCGCCCTCGGCCTGTTCAAAACGTCCACGCCGTGTGGCTTGTGCACCGGTGAAGGCGCCGCGTTCATGACCAAACAATTCAGATTCGAGTAAGTCTTTCGGAATCGCTGCGGTATTCAGCGCAATGAAGGGTTGCGCAGCACGCGGACTATGCTTGTGCAAAGCGCGCGCCACTAACTCTTTACCAGTACCGGACTCACCAGTAATCAGTACAGTGACATTCGATTGTGACAGTCGACCGATCGCACGGAAAACATCCTGCATCGCTGCCGCTGAGCCCAGTATCTCGGGCGTTTCGCTGCTGGCGAGATCGATATCTGCGTCGCGCAAGCTCTCTTCGAGTGCACGTCGGATGAGCTCAACGGCTTTGTCGAGGTCGAATGGCTTCGCCAGATACTCGAACGCGCCGCCCTGAAAAGCTGCGACCGCAGAATCCAGATCGGAGAAGGCAGTCATCACAATCACCGGCAAGCTCGGATGGCGCTGCTTGACCGTATGCAGCAACTCAAGGCCGGATTCACCCGGCATACGAATGTCGGACACCAGCACTTGCGGGGTGCCATGCTGAAGCGCGTCAATCACCTCGCGCACGTTGGAGAAGCTGCGCGTGCTCAAGCCCTCGCGCGCGAGTGCTTTCTCTAGCACCCAGCGTATCGATTCATCGTCGTCAACTATCCAGATTGGTTTCATGCGCTCTCTATCAACCCAGCGATTTCATACCCTAGCACCAAAACGGTGCCAGCGACTTGCCCCGACTGCGCTGCGCCGGTGCGCGGCGGCTGGCCAGCGCATCAAGGCAAGGCGATCAGGATACGGAAATCCGTATATCCGGGTCGGCTTTCGCATTCGATAACGCCAGAATGCTGTTGGATGAAGGTTTGAGCCAGTGTCAGCCCCAGTCCGCTCCCGCCGTCTCTGCCTGAGACCAACGGGTAAAACATTCTTTCCCTCAGATCCGCCGGTATGCCCGGACCGTTGTCGATGATATGCAAGTCCAGTGCCAGCCGATAACGCACTTTGGCAATCGTCACCGAGCGGGCAATGCGTGTCCGAAATATCAATTCTGCATCGCGGTGTTCGATACGCTCGGCAAGCGCTTGTGCGGCGTTGTGCGCGATATTCAGCACCGCCTGAATGAGCTGCTCTTTGTCGCCGCGAAACTCGGGCAATGACAGGTCATAGTCGCGGGTGATGGATAGCCCTTGCGGGAACTCAGCGACGATCAGGCTGCGCACCCGCTCAAATACCTCGTGGATATTGACGTCACCAACGATCTGCGGACGTCGATGCGGCGCCAGCAGGCGGTCTACCAGCGTCTGCAGGCGATCAGACTCTTTGATGATGACCTGGGTGTACTCGCGCAGGTCTTTCAGCCCCTGACCGGGTAATTCAAGCTCCAGCAATTGCGCTGCGCCGCGGATACCGCCGAGTGGATTTTTGATCTCATGTGCGAGGTTGCGGATCAGTTCCTTATTGGCTTGTGTCTGACCAAGCTGCCGCTCCTCGCGATCGAGCTTCAGCTGTTGTACGTTCTCGCGCAGCTCGATCAGCACCGGGTGCTCGATATCGTCGAGCGGCGTGACAGTGACATTCACCTGCAGCGGTAGCCGCCCTACCCGCTCGAGTGCGAGATCTTCGCGTTTTTGATCAAACTGGCGCTGACGAGCTTGCTGGAAAATCTGCTCCAGCCGCTCGCCGCTCAGGAATAACTCACTTAAGCGCTGGTTCTGCATCACCTTGAACGAGCTATCGAGCAGGCTCTCGGCAGCGGCATTGGCATAGGCGACCCTGCCCTCGGCGTCGAGAATCAGTACGGCGGAGGCGAGCAGATCAAGCCCGCCGAGCGATGTGGCAAGAATATTCACAATAGGTGGAAAACAAAAAGGGCCGCAAGGCGGCCCGGGTTGGGATGCGGGAGCGTCGGCCTTATTTTAATTGACCAATCTCGCGCTTTAGTGCCTCGATATTCTTTTCGGTGCGTGCGATATCGTCTTTCATGGTCGCCACCCGTTCCTGGTATTTCGCATAATTCCGCTCACTGCCCAGGCGCTCCGGCTCACCGTTTTGATATTCCTTCTTCAGGTCGGCTAGCTTGTTCTCCTCGGTGCGAATCTCATCGGTGAGAATTTGCATGCGGTCGAGGTCGCGTCGCTTCTGGGTCTGGCTATCTACCCGCGGAAATGAAGGGTCAGCTTTGGCCTGAATGACCGATGAGGGCGCGGGAATCGACGATAAAGACTCAGTATCCAGCTTGCGGCAACCGCGTACGTCGCCGGTATTGCGGTACTCGCGAACACCATTCGATTGGGTGCAAACGTAGACCCCCTGCGCGCAGACTTCGCTGGCAAGCAAGAGTAAAGACAAGGCAACAGGACTAACCCTCATGATGATGATGATGCGATGCTGTTCGGATTGGAAGTTATACCAGAATCTTTGGGCGATTGATTATCAAACGCGCAACGTTGTTCGCAAAAAAAGGGCGACTTACGCCGCCCTTTCTTCAGATCGCTTTGAAAATTACAGCGAGTAGTACATCTCGAACTCAACCGGATGCGTCGTCATACGGAACCGTGTGACTTCTTGCATTTTCAGCTCGATGTAAGCATCGATCATGGTGTCGGTGAACACGCCACCACGCGTCAGAAACTCGCGATCCTTATCGAGGCACTCGAGCGCTTGATCGAGCGACGAGCACACGGTTGGGATCTTTGCGTCTTCTTCTGGCGGCAAGTGGTACAGATCCTTCGAGGCAGCTTCGCCCGGATGGATCTTGTTCTGCACACCGTCCAGACCAGCCATCAACAGTGCTGCAAAGCACAGGTAAGGGTTGGCAGAAGGATCCGGGAAACGGGTCTCGATACGACGGCCTTTCGGGTTTGCCACGTGCGGGATACGAATCGATGCCGAACGGTTACGCGACGAATACGCCAGTTTGACCGGCGCTTCGAAGCCTGGCACCAAACGCTTGTAGGAGTTGGTACCTGGGTTGGTGATCGCATTCAGCGCGCGAGCGTGCTTGATGATGCCGCCGATGTAGTACAACGCGAACTCAGACAGACCCGCATAGCCGTCGCCCGAAAACAGGTTCTTGCCATCTTTCCAGACCGATTGGTGCACGTGCATACCCGAGCCGTTGTCACCAACGATGGGCTTCGGCATGAAGGTCGCAGTCTTGCCGTAGGT
>JBIKUP010000349.1:0-2600 GCA_044347535.1 Burkholderiaceae bacterium | reverse complement strand
GTTCAGGCCACAACATACTGATCTTGTCGGACCGAGCTGTCGACAAACACCATGTGCCAATTCCTGCGCTGCTGGCGACTTCGGCGGTACACCAACATTTGGTAAGTAAAGGCTTGCGCACTGCCACTGGATTGGTGGTTGAGACCGGCTCGGCGCGTGAGACACACCACTTTGCGCTGCTGGCAGGTTACGGCGCGGAAGCGGTGCATCCTTATCTCGCGCTCGATACCTTGGCAGACATGACTAAGGGTTTGCCGGGTGATTTGTCAGCGGATAAAGCGATCTACAACTTCCAGAAAGCGGTTGGCAAAGGTTTGCTGAAAGTATTCTCGAAGATGGGCATCTCGACTTACATGTCCTACTGTGGTGCGCAGATCTTCGAAGCGATCGGGCTCAACAAGCCGATGATTGACAAGTACTTCAAGGGTACGGCGTCGAATGTCGAGGGTATTGGTGTATTCGAAATCGCGGAAGAGGCACTGCGCTTACATCGCGACGCTTTCGGTCATGACCCAGTGCTGGCAAGTGCCTTGGATGCGGGTGGCGAGTATGCCTACCGCGTGCGTGGCGAAGAGCACATGTGGACGCCGGACGCGATCGCAAAGTTACAGCACTCGACGCGTGCGAATAATTTCAGTACCTACAAAGAGTACGCACAGATCATCAACGACCAATCGACGCGCCACATGACGCTGCGCGGATTATTCGAGTTCAAGATTGATCCAGCTAAGGCGATCCCGCTGGATGAGGTGGAGTCCGCTAAAGAAATCGTCAAGCGTTTTGCCACCGGTGCAATGTCGCTCGGCTCGATTTCAACTGAGGCGCATTCCACCTTGGCGATTGCCATGAACCGTATCGGCGGCAAGTCGAACACGGGTGAGGGTGGGGAAGACGACGCGCGTTATCGCAACGAGCTGCGTGGCATCAAGATCAAGCAGGGCGATACCTTGGCCACCATTATCGGCAAGGACCGCGTCGAAAAAGACATCCCACTGCAAGAGGGTGACTCGTTACGCTCCAAGATCAAACAAGTTGCATCCGGTCGATTTGGTGTGACCACCGAGTACCTCACCTCTGCAGATCAGATTCAGATCAAGATGGCACAAGGTGCCAAGCCAGGTGAGGGCGGTCAGCTGCCAGGACATAAAGTCTCGGAGTACATCGCCAAGCTGCGTTTCTCGGTGCCTGGCGTTGGCTTGATCTCGCCGCCACCGCACCATGACATTTATTCGATCGAAGACTTGGCGCAGCTGATTCACGATCTCAAGAACGTCAACCCGAAGGCTGACATCTCGGTCAAATTAGTGTCCGAGGTTGGTGTTGGCACTGTGGCTGCTGGTGTAACGAAGGCGAAAGCGGATCATCTAGTGATCGCTGGCTACGATGGTGGCACCGGTGCTTCACCGCTGTCGTCAATTAAGCATGCAGGCACGCCTTGGGAATTGGGTCTGGCAGAGACGCAGCAGACCTTAGTGCTGAACGGACTGCGTGGTCGTATTCGTGTACAAACCGATGGTCAGCTGAAAACCGGTCGCGATGTCGTGATTGGTGCCTTGTTGGGCGCTGATGAATTCGGCTTTGCGACGGCGCCGCTCGTGGTTGAGGGCTGCATCATGATGCGCAAGTGTCACCTCAACACATGCCCAGTCGGCGTTGCAACACAGGACCCGGTACTGCGCGCAAAATTCCAGGGCAAGCCCGAGCATGTGGTGAATTATTTCTTCTTCGTTGCTGAAGAGGCGCGCCAGATCATGGCCCAGCTGGGTATTCGTAGCTTCGAAGAATTGATTGGTCGCGCTGATCTGCTCGACAAATCGCGAGCGATTAGTCACTGGAAAGCAAAGGGCCTTGATTTCAGCAAAATTTTCTATGTGCCTGACGCTGATAATCAGCCGCGTCACCATACCGAAGTTCAAGATCATGGTCTGGAAAAGGCGCTTGACCATAAACTAATTGCACAAGCAAAACCGGCGATCGAACGTAGCGAGAAAGTTTCCTTCATATCGCCAATCCGCAACTTGAACCGCACCGCAGGCGCCATGCTGTCGGGCGAGGTGGCCAAGCGCTACGGTCACGAAGGACTGCCGGACGACACGATTCATATCCAACTGCAAGGGACTGCCGGACAGTCATTCGGTGCATTTCTTGCACACGGTGTGACCTTTGATCTGGTCGGTGAGGGTAATGACTACGTCGGTAAAGGTTTGTCGGGTGGTCGCATCATCGTTCGCCCGAACACGGAATTCCGCGGCTGGGCAGTGGACAACATCATTGTCGGTAATACCGTGTTGTACGGCGCGATTGCTGGCGAGGCTTTTTTCAACGGCGTCGCAGGCGAGCGCTTTGCCGTGCGTAACTCGGGTGCGGTGACGGTGGTCGAGGGTACGGGTGACCACGGCTGCGAGTACATGACCGGCGGTACCGTGGTCGTGCTCGGCAATACCGGCCGCAATTTTGCAGCGGGTATGTCCGGTGGCATTGCGTATGTCTATGACGAGGACGGTAGCTTCGGTGCCAAGTGCAACATGGCCATGGTGGCACTTGATCATGTGCTCTCGAGCGCTGAGCAAGAAACTACGGTTGGCAAAGCCGCATGGCAC
>JBIKUP010000020.1:0-10183 GCA_044347535.1 Burkholderiaceae bacterium | reverse complement strand
ACCGGGCATGACACTGGGTGAGTTTTTTCAGGGATTACTGGGCGCGATTTTTTTGGCGCTGGTGTTTGCTGCGGCAGGCACACGCGCATGGATCGATCACCAGAAACGGAAACGCGAAAAGAAATGAACGCTTCCCATGCCGACAGCGAAGCACCGAACTGCTGGCAGTGCCGGCATTTTTCGGTCAGTTGGGATCCGAATGTTCCCTATGCCTGTCGTCTGATGGGTTTCAAAAGTCGCATCATGCCGGCGATTGAAGTGCTGCGCGCTGATGGCGTGCGCTGTCGCGGCTACATGCGCAAAACAACCAATGGCGTGAATGGTATTACCGACCCCTCGACGGTGGGTGATTCCACATCGATCAGCGCTACTGCTTCCGCAGCAAGCCCCAAGGCCGTAGGGCCTTACTCCACCTTCAGCAAACTCGCATGAGCCGCTTATTTCTCATCGCTTTGGTGTTTTTCGCGTCATGGTCAGCGCGGGCCGATTTGCCTGCAGCGATGAAGGCTATCGAGCGCGGTCATTACAGCACGGCGGTGCGCGCGTTGCGTAAGCCTGCCGAGCTGGGCGATGTGCATGCCCGCAATAATCTTGGCTACTTGTATGAATATGGCTTGGGCGTTAACCGTAACCCGGAAGAAGCGTACAAGTGGTATCGGCTAGCCGCCGAGGGTGGTTTGCCAGCGGCACAGTACAACCTCGCTACGCTGTATCTGCAAGGGCGTGGCACACCCATTGATCCGCAAGCGGCGTTTCATTGGTATGAAGCCGCTGCAAAAGCAGGTTATGCCGACGCTGAGTACATGCTGGGCGAGTGCTATCGCACCGGCGCTGGCACCAAGCGCGATGGCGCCTTGGCCTTGTCTTGGTACCTGAAGGCTGCTCGTAACGGCAGTTCCGCTGCCCAGTTGATGGCGGCGTCGATTTATTACACCGGTGAGGGCTGGCGGCGTGAGCTGCCGAAGGCAATGGTGTGGGCGGAGTTAGCGCGATTGAATGGCGAAGCCCAAGCGGTGGGGCTTACCGTACAAATCAGCCGCGATCTGAATGATGCGCAGAAGGCGCTAGCGGTTGAAAAGGCCCGGCTGTGCAGGGACAGCAAGTACCAGGATTGTCCGGAGTAAGGGGTTTTGGCGGGCTTTGGGCTGACCTTATTCGCCCAGAGTGCTGAATACGCTCTGCAGCCGATGTCCCGCAAGTTCGGCCTGGCGCAGTAGCTGATTCCAGTCGTCAGGCGGGTGGCCGCTCTCGAGCATTTTGCGAAAGACGCTGTATGCGTCATCGCTGCTCTCGTAGGCGCGCTTGGTATTGTCATCATTCACCCACGCGTAGACGATCATCTTGGCGGCAGCGTGGTATCGAAAAAACAGGCGGTACTGCTGAAAAAATTTGGCGCGAAACCAGTGTTTCCGATCGTCGCCCAGCGTGCCCCCCTGTCGGTATTCAGCGCGGGTGGGGTCCTGAGGGATGACATCAAAGGCCAGGCGGGCAATTGCGGCCAGTCGCTTGGTGGCGTTCTTCTTGATGTAGCCAGTCGCGTCTTTTTTCTTGAGTGCTTCGACTTGCTCCACCAAGGCTTCAACTTGCGCCATGAACAGCGGATGCGCAAACACCGTCCAGCCGTGGATGGCCAGAGGAGCAGGCTTAGCGCCCTTCATTCATCGTCTGCCGACAGGGGTGCATTCAGATCCACATCCACCTCACCGACCAGTGACTGAACGCGTTGGACAAAAACGCTGCTCACCAATTGCAGGTGGCCGGGGTGCGTGGCGATGTCATGTGCCAGAAATCCCAGAAACTGGCTAAGCACTGGGTCGTCGTTTTCGTTATCACTGGCCCGTGTCAGCACTACTTCGCCGCTGGGGCGGATGACGTACTGGATCTTGTCCCGCTTACGCAAACGCAGAGCGCGGCGCACCGTTTCCGGCACGGTGGTCTGATAACGGTCGGTCAACGTGGATTCGGCTTCAAGGGTGGCGGGCATGGCGTGCTCCTGTGCGATATATCTGATGTGGTCATGGTAATGCATATGCCTTGTCAAGGTCAATGCAATTGCATTGTCTTGGTATCTGAAAGCTGCTCGGAATGGCAGCAATGGTAATTTGACTCATATACGAGTATTTTTACCTCTTATGAATCATTTATGAGTCATTCTTATGCCAAAGACCGCACATCGTCCACTGTCCCGCCATGCTCGAGCCGCCCTGACGCTGATGGGGCAGTCAATTCGTGAGGCCAGAATCTCTCGCGCGATGACTGCAGCCGAGTTGGCTGAGCGTGCGGGTATGTCCAGAGCGCTGTTACAGCGAATTGAGAGGGGTGATGCTGGTTGTTCGATTGGTGCGGTGTTTGAGGCGGCGGTGATTTGTGGGGTGCCGCTATTTGAGCCTGACCTTGACGCACTGAATCGTGAGGTCTGGCGTCGACAGGAAAAACTCGCGCTAATGCCTAAATCTGTTCATGCGCCAAAGCGTAAGATTCACGATGACTTCTAATCAAAGTGAACATCGCGCGTATGTCTGGATTTGGCTGCCAGAGGCTTCCCGACCAAAGCGTGAATTAGGCCGGGATCCAGCGCTTGGCGCACTCCCTGTCGACATTCCGTCGCCCGCCACCCGGTCGACTTTTTCCTCCCCCGGCAAAGGCCTGCCGATCCGACACATGGCCTGAAAACCCGCATATTTCCTCAAGAAAATACTTGGCACACTGATTGCTACAAGGGAACCATCCCTTGTTCCCAGAGGCAATCATCGTGACGGCTCAATTCGAAAACTCTCATCCAGCGCTGTGGCTGGATCCCAAGGCTGCGGTCGGTAGTGCGGAGCGCGAGCAGCTTGCTGCCGCTGGCTTGCAGCTGCTGCCCGTAACCACACTCGACGACCTGCGCCAAGGCTTGGCAAAGGCCCGTTTGGTGGTGATCCGGCTGATGGGCGATGTCGGCCTGCTGCAAGAGGTGAAGAAGCTCACCCAGTCGTTTGGTCATGACGTACCGGTGCTGTGCCGCGTTGATCAGGGCGAGCTCTCGCTCGGCGTTGAGGCGATGCGGCGTGGTGCATATCACGTACTGCCTACCAACGATTGGTCAGTCGATAGCTGGCGCGAAGCCCTGGCGCTCACACCTAAGCGGGCTGAAGTCACCCAGCGCAATCCACAAACCTTTGTCTTTGTTGACCCTAATAGCCAGCATCTGCTCGAGCTGGCGCGTCGTGTTGCGCAAACCGAGGTATCGGCCTTGGTGGTTGGCCCGACCGGTGCAGGTAAAGAAGTACTAGCGCGTGTGCTGCACGATGCCTCGCCGCGTCGCAATGGTCCGTTTGTGGCCTTGAACTGCGCTGCGCTGCCCGAGCATCTGATTGAAGATTTATTGTTTGGTCATGAGAAGGGCGCATTTACCGGCGCCTTGAAAGAACACCGTGGTTTGTTCGAGCAGGCGCATGGCGGCACCATCTTCCTCGATGAAATTGCCGAGATGCCGTATCACCTGCAGACCAAGCTGCTGCGCGTACTACAAGAGCGCAAGATCACCCGCCTCGGTGGGCATGGTTCGGTCGAGTTGGATGTACGACTCGTCGCTGCGACCAATAAAGATCTGCGCGAAGCCATTAATAATCGCGAGTTCCGCGAAGACCTGTATTTCCGTATCAGTGCTTTCAAGCTGACGATTTTGCCGCTGCGCGAGCGTCCCGGTGACGTGCTGCCGCTGGCGATGCAGTTCCTCGAAAAATTCGGCCCTGCCGATCGTCAGGTGCAGTTGAATGCAACCGCGATCGAGCGACTGCAGCACTACAGCTGGCCCGGCAATGTACGTGAACTGCAAAACGTGATTCAACGCGCGCTGGTGCTCAGCAACGACGATCTGATCACCGAAAACGAATTGATGTTCGACGAAATCGAGCAACGCCAAGCACCACAGAGTTTGCCGGCATCGACGCAATCCCATCTGATGCAGTACGGCCCGCGTGAAGTATCCGAGGCGCATCAATTAAATGCTAGTGCGCTTGGCGATCTATCGACCGCCGTGAAGAGCAGTGAATACCAAGTAATTATGGCAGCGATTCAGTCGACCAGAAATCGCAATGAAGCTGCGAAAAAACTCGGCATTAGTCCACGTTCGCTGCGCTACAAGATGGCGCAATTCCGCGAGCTGGGAATGACTGCGAATGCGGCTACGAACAGTATGAACGGCATGACCGGCATGAATGGCATGCACGGTATGGCAGCTGCTTAATTAGCTGAGGAGACAAGCGCCATGATTAACAAAATCAATAGCCAAACCAATATCGATGCGATGCTGGCCGCACTGCGCCAGCATCAAGTGGACTCCACCGGTACCAACACACCACCGATACTGACCCCGCCCACACCTGAAGTTGGCAAGCCCACCTTTGGTGAAGCGATCAAGTCAGCCGTCGAGCATACCAATAACCTCAGTACCTATTCAGGTACTTTGGAAGATGCCTATGACCGTGGTGAAGATGTTCCGCTGACGGATGTAGTGCTCGCGATGCAGAAATCATCGCTCGCGTTTGAAGCAACGCTGCAAGTGCGTAACAAGGTTTTGAAAGCGTACGAAGACGTCTTGAACATGCCGGTCTGATGACCCGAACGACCCGAATGACCTGAATCTAAGCAGAGAGTAGAACCATGGCTGAAGCGACAATTAACCCAGGCGGCACACAACCGCCCATGCCACCCGGTGTACCGACACTGGCGGGTGAACCCGGTGCGACCGGCGTTCCTGCAAACACCGCAGCGGGCCCCCGGCCTTTGCCGACGGCGGTGCAGGGCGTTGCCAGCGGGTTCTCTTCATTCCGCGACTGGATGGACGGAGTGGTACGGCAGCCCGCTGTGCGTCGTGCGCTGCTGCCGATGGCCGTATTGCTGATACTAGCTGTGACAGCTGCAGTGTTTCAGTCGACGCAGTCGACGCCTTACCGCCCGATCATGCCTGGCATGACAGAGAACGACAAAATGGCTGCGCTCGAAGCGCTAAAGGCAGGTGACTTCAAACCAAAGGTCGATACCCAGAGTGGTCAAATTACGGTTCCTGAACCGCGCTATCACGAAGCGAGAATTTTTCTGGCAGGGCAAGGTATTCCGAAAGAGGCTCAGCCGATCGGCATGGAGTCGCTGAAAGATAAATCGTCGATGACGACCAGTCAGTTCATGGAGCAAGTGCAGTACAACACCGCCATCGAGCAGGAGTTGTCGCGCTCCATCATGCAAATTTCTACGATTAAAGCAGCACGGGTGCATTTGGCCTTGCCAAAGCAATCTGTGTTCGTACGCGATCGTGCTACCCCGAAGGCTTCGGTGGTAGTTACACCGCATTCTGGCCGTGGTGTTTCAACGCCGCAGGTCAAGGCGATTGTGCATTTGGTGTCTTCGAGTGTGCCTTATCTCACCCCTGAAAACGTCTCAGTGGTAGATGACCAGGGCAATCTGCTGACTATGGATAACCCGGTTGATGCAGCGATGGGCCTGACCGTAGCGCAGATGCAGCACAAGCAGCGTACAGAAGAAACTTACAAGAACCGTGTGACCGAGTTGTTGGGTCCGGTGGTGGGTGAGGCAGCGGTACAGGCGCAGGTTAACCTGACCATGGACTACACCACGATTGAAACCACGACCGAAGATTTCGACGATAAAGACAAGGGCGTGAAGCCACGTTCTGAAGCACTGACGACCGAGCGTAAGTACAAGCTGGATCCGGAAGGTATCCCGGGCTCGCTGACGAACTCGCCGCCGCCAGATGCTGATCTGACCAAGAACACCAATACCGACGAGAAGAAGCCGGCGACCAATGAAATCGTCACTACCCGGTCGACCCGAAACTTCGAGATGGACCGTCAGGTACGTCACACCAAGAACTCACCAGGCACGATCTCGCGTATCACGGTGGCTGTGGTGGTTGCTGAGCGTCCTGCGCCGCCGCCGGCTGATGGTAAGCCGCTGGCCCCGGGTGCGCCGACTACGATTCCCTATACCCAGCAAGAACTGGATCGTATGTTGAATCTGGTACGTAGCTCGGTGGGTTACAACGAAGAGCGCGGTGATGTTGTCACGGTGGCACCAGCACGGTTTGAGACGCTGGCACCCGAGCCACCCAAGCCTTGGTATGCCGATCCGGATATTCAGAACGTGATTAAAATCGGTGTAGCGGCTTTCGTGATCATCGTGTTCCTGCTCGCTGTAGTACGTCCGATGGTGAAAGGCCCGACGATTAACCAGCAGATCATGCCGCCATACGGCCCGACGCCGGAAGAGGTCAAGCAACTCGAGGCCAAGGCGGCCGACGAGGCCAAGGCCGAGCTCGAGAACAAGATGGCAGAAGAGGCCAAGATCGCCGAAGAGGAGCAAGCTGCGGCCTTGGCACTGGCTGCCGAAGAAGCCCGCATCGCCGAAGAAGCTGAGCAGTACGCTGCTGCCGAAGCTGCCGCAGTTGCCGAAGCTGCCGCTGCTAGCGGCGAGTATGACGAGGATGGCGAGTTGAACGAGGATGAGCTGGAGCTTGAAGACGGTGAGAGCCTGGATGAGTTGCGTGCACGGATGCAGGCAATGAAGCCGAAGAAACCGGCCTTCTCCGCCGAGATGCTGGACACCGCCAACAGTTATGATGACAAGGTCGCGCTGATCCGGATGCTGGTGGCGCAAGAGTCTGGCCGGGTGGCGCTGGTCTTGAAGAATATGGTCCGTAATTAAGACGGCCTACTAACCCCGGAACTGGAACGATCATGGCAGACGAACAGAAAGTCGTACCTAACGCAGAGCAGACGCCCGAAGAACTCGAGGCGATGAAAAACAAAATGAAGCCGAAGAAAAAGAAGCCGACGCTTCCGGCTGACATGCTGTCAGATGCAAAAAGTTACGACGACAAGCTGATGCTGGTGAAATTCCTCACTGAGAAAGAAAAGGGCCGCGTGGTCCTGATGGTGAAGAATATGCTGCGCGGTATCGGCGACCCAAAAAAGAAATAACAAGTACGACTCAAAGGAAAGTAGTCATCGAGGTAGATCATGGCAGATAACACAACACTTGCAGGGATGTCGGACGATCTCAAGCGCGAGCTAGGCGAGATTACCAATGTGCAGCGCGCTGCCGTCCTGATGCTCTTGCTGGGCGAAGACCTGGCATCCAACATCATCAGTTACCTGGATCCGAAAGAGGTACAGGAACTTGGTGCGGCGATGGTGTCGGTGGCCGATATGTCGCAGGAAGCGGTGAACGTGGTGCTCGATGAGTTCGTTAACATGCTCAAGAAGCAGACCAGTCTCTCGCTCGGTACTACCGAATATGTAGAAACAGTACTCAAACGTGCACTGGGTCCGGACAAGGCAGCATCGGTGCTGTCACGCATCATGCCCGGCCGAGCTAGTCGTGGTCTGGAGATTTTGCAGTGGATGGATGCACGCGCGATTGCTGAAATGATTCGTGGTGAGCACCCGCAGGTGACTGCGATTATTTTGTCGGTGCTGGAATCCGAAGTGGCCGCTGATGTCTTGGCCTTCTTGCCGGAAGAATCCCGTGCAGAGGTTGTACAGCGTGTTGCCAGCCTAGATACGGTTCAGCCTTCCGCGATGGAAGAGCTGGAAACCATCATGAAGAAGCAGTTCTCGAATAATGCATCGGCGTCGTCGTCGAGCTTCGGCGGTGTGAAAGCTGCAGCGAAGATCATGAACTTCACCAAGGTGGAATTGGAATCTTCTATCTTGCAAGGCGTGGGTCAGATCGACGAAGAGCTGGCACTGCGTATTCAGGACAACATGTTCAGCTTTGAGAATCTGGCTGCGGTGGACAACCGTGGTATCCAGGCGCTCATGCGTGCAGTCGAGCCCGATATGTTGATGATTGCCTTGAAGGGCGCGACCGAAGAGGTCAAGACCAAGTTCCTCGACAATATGTCGAGCCGTGCGCGTGGCATGTTCGTCGACGATATGGAAGGCAAAGGCCCACTGCGTATGACCGAAGTAGAAGATGCGCAGAAGAAGATCATGCGTCAGGCCAGAAAGCTGTCCGAGAAGGGCGAGCTGATCTTGGCATCTGGTGGAGCAGACTTTGTCTGAGGTACGTACCGCGCGCAAGCGCAACGAGTGGTTGCCGAATCGGATGTTCGATCCGACCACCAATCCGTTTGCCGTGCAAAACCTGCTCGACCGAACCGCGCCGCCGTTTGTCGAGCAGCGCGAAGAATTACCCGAGGCGATGTTTGGTGTCGACCCCCTGACCGGCGGCTACGTCGCTGCCGGGTTCCAGCGCGACAGCAGCCTCGATTTGCCGGACGAAGATTTTGCTATTGACGAGGTGATTGCCGATCCCTTTGTGGCCGAAGATTCGTCCCCAGCGCCCGGGTTTGCCCCCGAGGCGGCGAGCGAGACGGGTGCCGAGTTCAATCCCGAGCTCGATGAAAATTTGAATGCCGTAGCAAAAGGGTTTGAAGCGGATGCCGATAGTCAGACGCTAGCCAGCGATGAGGCGATAGCCAAGCCTGCCCCGACCAGTGAGGTCGAGGCATTTGCGGCAGCCACTGATGCCATCGTTGCCGAGATTTCATCGACTGACCCTGCAAGCCAATTGGCTACTGAAGGCCTTGCTGCGCCGTCCGACGAAGCTGACAGGGTGGCCGCTACCGATGCAGAAGCCAGCACACAAATCGCTTCTGAAGACGGCACGGTAAAGCACCAAGAAGCAGCTTCTACAATAGCCACAGAGCCACACCTGCTCTCAGAGACGCTATCAGCGCAGGCAGCCGAACTACTCGAAGACGCCTTGCTCGATAACGAAGCAGTCGCACAAAAAATTGAAGCCGCTCGCGCTGAGGCGTATGCGCAAGGTTTGGAAGCGGGTCGCAACGAAGGCCGCGAATCCGAGCGTCCGATTGCCCATCAGCAGGGCTATGACGAAGGTTTGGTTGCTGGCCTTGAGCAAGGTCGTGCCGAGACCCAAACCGACGAACAAAAACGACAGCAAGTCGAGCATCAGGCCAAGCTGGATCAGCTGCAGTCCGTCATCGATCAATTACAGCAACTGGCCTATAACCCAGATGCGCTGTTCGAACCTATGAAAAAACTCACCGTGCATCTGGCCGAACAGCTGGTGCGAGGTGAGTTAACGCAAAGTCCGCAGACTATCTCGCGGCTAGTGGATAACGCTTTACGCGAGTTGAATTCATCTGGTGATAAGCCTGTTGTGATTCACTTACACCCTGAAGATCTGGAAGCCTATCGCCCTACCGTAGAAAAATACGCTGATAGCTTAATTCTTCGACCCGACAATTCACTCGAGCGCGGTAGCGTGCGTGTGTCGCTGGATGGTAGCGTGGTTGAAGACTTGATGCAGCGTCGTGTTGAAGGCGTTAAGAAATCCATCGCGCAAGCGCCGACACCGAATTGGCGCACCGGTGGTAATCGTTTGTCAGATCGCTTGCAAACTGGTCAGCCAGTTGATGATGTGACTGTGGTGGATAAGCCCGAGCAGGCGAGCGACAAGGTATTGGAGACGGCCTCACCGTCGGATGATCATGCTTGATTATGCCGAGGTGGTCGATCATCTGATCGCGCACACTCGCGTGCCACCTGCGTGCCATACCGGTACGCTCGTACGCTTGATTGGCATGACACTCGAAGCGCGCGGCATTATGGCGCCCCTCGGTGCGGTATGCGAAGTTGAATCCACCACCGGTGGTCATAAAGTACAAGCCGAGGTTGTGGGCTTTAACGACCAAACGCTGTTCCTGATGCCGTTTACCGAAGCCGTGGGTATTGGTCCCGGTGCTACGGTGCGCGTGCTGACTAATTCTTCTGAAGCGAGTTTAGGCCCCGAGTTACTCGGGCGTGTAATTGATGCCTTTGGTGAGCCGCTGGATGGTGGCCCCAAACCCGATTGCAAAGACCGACTCGCTTTGCTGGGTCTGCCATTGAATCCCATGGAGCGTGGCCCGATCAATCAAGTACTCGATGTCGGCGTCAAAGCCATCAACGGCTTGCTGACGATGGGGCGCGGCCAGCGGATTGGTTTGGTCGCAGGCTCGGGTGTCGGCAAGAGTTCCTTGCTTGGCATGATCACTCGCAATACAGAAGCCGATGTGGTGGTGATTGGTCTGATCGGTGAACGTGGCCGAGAGGTACAAGCCTTCATCAACGAGGTGCTTGGCCCTGAGGGTCGGGCTAAATCGGTGGTGATTGCT
>JBIKUP010000348.1:0-2606 GCA_044347535.1 Burkholderiaceae bacterium | reverse complement strand
TCGGCGCTCAAGATCACTGGGTTACCCGGTACCCATTTGCCATCGGCCGACTGTACGCGCGGCACCACCATCGATTTATCGCCTCGCTTGCGGTAGGCGCTGATCAGTGTGGTGATGTCCGATGCATCAATCATGGGCTGATCAGCCAGTGCCACAATCACTGCATCCAATCCTGGCGAAAGCGCTTGCAGACCCAGACGTACCGAGGAAGCCTGACCATCATCCGGTGAGGGGTTGCGCACCAAGGTAATCGGAAATGGCGCAACGGCGGTCTCGATTTGCTCGGCATAATGGCCCAGCACCACGGCCACCTCGTCGACGCCAGCACCTGACAGCGCGATCAATTGGCGCATCACCAGCGGCACACCACCCAGCTCCAGCAGGCACTTCGGTCTACCGCCCATGCGCGAGGCGGCACCGGCAGCCAATAGCACTGCGCCCACTGTCATTCGGCTATGCAGACCATTGGCTTTATAGATGCATCCCATCAACGACTCCCTGTTTCCTTGTTGATCTCGTCAGCTCAAGGCGCCAACCAGCGGCACCAACACCGCTTTCAGGCTGTCCAGATCTCCCGCTGGCGCATGTAAATTCAGATACGGTAATGCGGCTGTCATACCCTGACTTACCGGCTGATAGCCCAGCTGGTTCAGCAGTGGATTCAGCCACACGATGCGACGCGCGCGCCGCTGCAACTGCGCCAACTGATCTGCCAATAATGTCACATCACCCGTATCGTAACCGTCACTCAGGATCAGCACCGAAGTACGAGAGTTAACGATGCCAGAGGCGTACTCGCGGTTGAATTGCGCCAGACTCTCACCGATGCGCGTACCACCAGCCCAGCCACCGGACAGCAAATGTAGTCGCTCCTGTGCACGCTCCGGGTCGGGGTCGTGCAGCGCCTGCGATACCGCAACCATATGGGTGTGAAAAATATAGCTGTGCACATCCGGTATCACGGCACCGAGCGCGCGCGCCAGCCGCAAGTAAAAAAAGCTGTACTGCACCATGGATCGACTGACATCGATCAGCAGTACCAGCCGTGGCCGCACACGGCGCTTCTCACGCCATTGCAGATGCAGCGGCACGCCACCACTCGACACGCTACGACGAATGGTGGCGGCCAGATCCAGACGATGTCCATTTCTTGCACGCGCTTCGCGCCTGAGCCGAATGTAGCGCAACAGGTAGGCCAGGCGACGCACAACTGCCTCGAGCTCAATAGCATGCTCGCGTTGCAGCAGCTCACGGAAATCGCCCGGCCGAGTCGTTTGCTGCCGGCTAGCAGCTTGGTGCGGGTAGACCTCTTCCAAATCTTCGCCATGCTCGCGCTCGCTGGATGGCCCCTGCGGCTGATGACCACTCAGAAGCCCTTGTTCGCTCTCACGCTTTGCAGGCGCTTGCCATTGATTAGCCGGCAGGAACCAGGCATCAAACAGGCGATCGAAACGACGCCACTCATCAGCACGTCGACATAGCAATGCGCGCAAGTACCAGCGCAGCTGCTGACGATCGAGCACGCCGAAAGATTCAGCAACCCGTAATATATCCACCGAATCGGCACCACCGGTGGCAAAGCCGTTCGCACGCAAAAAAGTCGGAAACTGCGCTAGCCGCTGACTGATTATTTGCGCCAGCGACATTTTGCTAGACGTGTTAACACGCGACGGCCAGACGCGCGACTACTTCCTGCGACATGCTGAGATGATCTTCACGGGTTTTTATTAAGGCACCCAGCGTTTGCATGATCTGCTCGGCACCGTCTTTATCAATCACTGAAATATTCAGCCGCAATAAGGCTGCGGTCCAGTCGAGTGTTTCAGCAATACCGGGTTTTTTGCGAAGATCCATATTGCGTACACCTTGCACAAACGCCACCACCTCCTGTGCAAGACGCTCACCGGCATCGGGGGCGCGCATTTGCACAATGGCGAGTTCCTTGTCGTAGTCGGGGTAATCCACGTACTGATACAAGCAGCGTCTACGCAGCGCATCCGATAGCTCGCGTGTACCGTTCGATGTAATCACGACCAGTGGTCGACTGACTGCAGTGATGGTTCCAAGCTCCGGGATCGACATCTGAAAATCAGACAACAGCTCGAGTAAATACGCTTCGAAGGCTTCATCGGCGCGATCAATCTCGTCAATCAACAAGACCGGTGCTTGCTCGCAGCTGATTGCTTCAAGCAGGGGCCGACGCAGCAGATAGCGCTCGGAAAAAATACCCTGCTCTTTTGCTTCAAGGCCGCTTTCGTCTCGCTCGAGAAGCTTGATGGCCAATAGCTGACGCTGATAATTCCACTCATACATCGCCGAGTGTGCGTCCAGCCCTTCATAGCACTGTAGACGAATCAGTCGCGTGGCCAAAGTGGCAGACAGTACTTTAGCGATCTCGGTCTTGCCGACGCCGGCATCACCCTCAAGTAGCAAGGGTCGCTGCAAATCCTGCATCAGCAAAATTGCAGCGACTAGCGGAAGTTCAGCGATGTAACCCGAGCGAGCAAGCCGTTGCTGCCAATCGAACAGCACTTGCGAGCGCACAGCATTCATCTGCGATATGCGCTGAACAGTGACCTGAACCCGTCGCGAATCATGCCCCACAG
>JBIKUP010000347.1:0-2607 GCA_044347535.1 Burkholderiaceae bacterium | reverse complement strand
CCCCTCGGTACCCGCAGATACGGCAAACGTCGCCTCGGAGTACAGCTTGACCGTCGCAATATAGGTTTCGGCCGCTGCAGCAGTGGTTGCCGTATTCGACATGGCAGAGATACCAATAGCCGCACCGGTACCGGTGTTCGTTGCGATAGAAATATTTCTGCCATCCGATGCAGTCAGCGTGACGCCGCTACCGTTATTCGATGCCGTGACCCCAGTGCTTCCCGTGTAGTTATTCAAAAGGGTAACGACATTATCGATGGATGAAGACGCCGTCAGACCCGCCGTAATTGTCTGGCCATTCAGGTAGATCGTACTCACGGCTGCGGCTGAGAAACCGGTGCCGACGACCACATTCGTATTTGCGGAAGCGGTCACGCCAGTCAGTGTCGTTTGACGATTAATCGCGGCTGCCATCGCTATAGCGCTGGCTGCTTTGGTAGACGATGTTGCCGTGGTGCTTGAGGCGGTATCGTCGGAGGTAAACGTCGCCCCGATGGCGTAGCCATTGATGGTCAGGTCTCCGGCTGACATAGCGGTTGGCGCACTGGTCGAAGCGCTTCGCTTTTTGGTGGAAACCTGCGCGATATTGCTATCGTAGGTACCAATGTCCAAGCCTGCATTCGCGATTGTGCCGCTAACATTGCTGCTGATGGTGATATCCGTCTGATCCAGACTGCGAAGGGTATAGGTACCCGCATAGGTACCTGCTGCACCGATCCCTGTCCTGGCTGCTGTCAGATTGGTGCCGTCAAATGCCACCGTGATGTTGCGGCCGTCGGTTGCCGTCAAGGTCACACCCAGTGTGGAACTGTTGGTGTCTGTTGCTGTAACCCCAGTCTGTCCGCTATTCAGGTTGATCGCAGTGACAACTGCCGCGCGATTCGTCGCGTAATCATTGCTGGCCGCTAATGTCAGGGAAATAGCGGTGCCGTTGATTGTTATGGTTCCTGCAGTGCCAGTACCTGCAGCCGTCATGGCGCTGCCGGCGACCGTTGTTGTACCAACGTCTGCCTCGACATTCGTAGAACTAGTCATCAGGTTGATCGCCGCAGCCTTGGCAATCGCACTGCCGGAGTTTGATGCATAGGAGTAGCTGTCATACGAGGAGAGCGATGCGCCAATCGTGTAGCCATTGATCAGCAGATCACCCGAAGCCATCGCGGTTGTCGATCCGCCGAGCGAGGTAAGCGCCAATGGGCTACCCGTCCCTAATGCCGAAGAGATTACCGACGAAAAATTCAAGGTCGTGGTGTCGCCCGCGTTAATGCCGGTCTGGACTTTGATGGATGGTGTATCGCCATTCAGCAATGAGGCACCGTTGTACTCCGCACTTTCCGCGATTGAATCGATTTGGGCCATGTAAGTCTTGAACACCGTCTGATTACTGGTCCGAGTTGCAGCGCTGGCTGTGCCACTGGCAGACGAGGTGGCCAGTGTTTTCATCGAGGTCAAAACCGTCGCGATTTCCGACAAAGCAGAATCAGCAATTTGAACTGCGGAGATTCCTGCATTGATGTTGTCGGTTGCTTTCGCATAGGAAGCGATCTGCGCCTTCCAGCGGTTAGCAACGGCGAGTCCGACTGGGTTGTCTTTGGCGCTGTTGATCGCTAGCTGGGTGCTGATCCGCGTACTCGCTTGCGAGTAGGCAGCCGTAGCGCTCGAATAAGCGTTCGCTGCCACCATGGCGTTGATATTGGTGTTTAGAGAAAACATGGCAGTTATCTCCCCACCGAATAGAGCTTGGACAAAACAACGGGCTTACCCGACGCCTGTGCAGACCTAGGCTGTTCGGACAACCGCTTTGGGGATGCTGACACTGGGATGGCTGCCGGGTAGTTGGCGTCGATCATGCTGATCCTCGACTCTCTGAAAACTTGAGGCGAGCTTATCAACAAAAAACAGCAACTCGAAAAACTTTAGCGTTTGTTACGCGTTTTACTTCGAATTACATACATTACGGTTGAAAAGGCTAAAGTTTTTTAACGTGCATCCAACGGATACGCCGGCGATGGTGTGAGTGAAGATTGCTGAGGGCGCTCGAATGACCCATTTGAAGCCGCCGATAGCTAGCGGCCTTACTTTTCCTGCTGACTGATCCCCAGCAATTCGAAAAACCGATCGATCGATCCCGCGCTTGCGTTGATAGTGGTGATCATTTCGGGGAAGGACATTGCGCCGAGTGCTAGCGCGCGCTCGATCATGTAAGGCGTTGGGCTATTCGGCTCGACCTTTTTGAGTAAAGCCGCAATGTCGGCAAGCGCGGCATAGGCTTGCGCGCGCTGCGCACTGGGGTCTAGCAATGCCAAATGCTCAGTCGTTGGCAAGGTCGCGGTTGGGTTTACTGTACCCCCAGTAATGCCAGCGACGCCAGCGGCATCCGTGGGGCTTGGCGTAGGTAAGCTGACGGTTTCACTCGGTGGTAGCAGCGCTTGTGCTGCCTGACGGGCATTGTCGATCGCCGTAGCGAGCTTCGACAAAGAGGGTGATTCATCACGCAGCTGCGCATCCAAAAAATGCATCAATCGCTTCAGCTCTGCGCTGGCCTCATCCGCCTGACGGATGATCGATTGCAGAAATGCGCTGTCACTCGCGCGTACCTGTTCGCGC
>JBIKUP010000019.1:0-10212 GCA_044347535.1 Burkholderiaceae bacterium | reverse complement strand
TTTCCGTTGAATGGGGTGCTATCAAACCGATCACACAAAGAGTACAAATGTGAAGCACGAGAGTTTCGCAATCTTGAGGGCGAATTTTTCTCAGAGCCCTACCTCAAGGGTAACAAGATCAGTAGTGGTGCTGACCGTGACGATGAATGGCGGCCGGTTGTCGAAGGTACCCGCAATAATGAATTGATGGATATTGTCTGCGGTAAACGGAGCTGAATGTGCTCGATCTTGGCTTGACTAAATTGGCGTTGATTGGCGGGGTCGCACTGGTGGTGATTGGCCCGGAGCGCTTGCCAACCGTCGCGCGCGTCACGGGGCGTCTTTACGGCAAGTTGCAGGGCTATCTTTCTGTGCTCAAAACCGAAGTTAATCAACAAATGCTGGCTGAAAAACTCAAAGAGCAAATGCAGCAGCAGGCCAAAGACATTTCCGATGCCGTGAACCCAATTGAAGAGCTGCGGTCGGTCGCAGATGATATTGCCGATGCTGAGCGCGATTTTAGCCGCGAAATCGCTGCGGCGAATCGTTCATTCGGCACTGTGCGCGACCCAGATGCGCCGCTTTCGAGTGAGTTGCTACTACGCAAACAGCGCGCGTTTCAGCAGAAAAAACGCCGTGGTGCCGCAGGCCCTCCGGTATGGTTTCAGCGCGACCAGCAGCGCCGCGTACGATTGATCTCCACAGCAGCTCGTCAAGCGCGGCTGCACAGGAACCAATTTACTCACGCAAGTAAAGGTTGAACTATGAATCGACTTCAACAACTCGGGCTTGGTATCGTATTTTGGTTATTCGCTACGCATGCCAATGCGCAATCGGTCGACTTTATCGAGCCGCGCGATGGTGACACTTTACCGACCACATTCACGCTCAAATTCAAGGTCGATGGCATGCGCGTCGCGCCTGTGAGTGACAAACGTGAAGGTGTCGGTCATTTCCATGTATTGATCGACGCCAGAGATATCGAGCCCGGTTATGTTATCCCAAATGATAACCAGCACAAACATTTCGATAAAGGGCAAACCGAAAGCCTGATGTTCCTGCAACCCGGGAAATACAAACTCACCTTGCAATTCGCCGACAGCGCACACCGCTCATTCGGCGAAAAAATGCGTAAGACCATCAACATCACGGTCGAAGGAGAGAAGTAAGTCGACTTATCGAAGGTAACGCAGACAGTACAGGACGTAGAGCGTATCGCCCTCAAACAGCGAGGCGGCGAAACAAACCTTGCTGGCTCGGTAGAGCCACCTTGCGCAATAAAACCAAGCGCAAGGTGACTCCAACAAACCTAGCGATAGTACTTTAAGACTTGTCTAGCGCTTGGGTGAGGTCAGCAATCAAGTCGTCAATATGCTCAATCCCCATGCACAAGCGCACTGTCTCTTCTTTCACGCCGGCTTTGGCCAACTCTTCCGGCGATAGCTGACGGTGAGTGGTCGACGCCGGGTGTGTTGCAAGCGACTTGGTATCGCCGATGTTTACAAGGCGCGTATACAACTCGAGCGCATCGAGGAAACGCTCGCCTGCTGCACGCCCCCCTTTAACACCAAAGGTCAGCAGGCCGGATGCTCTGCCCTTCATCATGCGTTTGGCGATCTCATGGTCCACATGTCCAGGTAGCCCGGCGTAATCGACCCACTCGACTTTAGGATGGCTTTGCAGGAATCGCGCAACCGCGAGGGTGTTATCGCAAATGCGGTCCATACGTAGCGGTAGCGTCTCGAGACCTTGCAGAATCAACCAGGCATTCATAGGCGAGATGGCTGCGCCCATGTTCCGCAGTGGTACGACACGCGCACGGCCAATATAGGCTGCCGGACCGAGCGCTTCGGTGTACACCACACCGTGGTAACTGACATCGGGTTCATTGAGACGCTTGAAGCGCGATTTGTGCTCGGCCCACGGGAATTTACCGGAGTCGATGATCATGCCGCCGATACTATTGCCCTGACCACCGATGTACTTGGTGAGCGATTGCACCACGATATCTGCGCCATGCTCGATGGGTCGGCACAGGTAGGGGCTGGGGACGGTGTTATCGACGATCAAGGGCACACCTGCGTCATGCGCTACTTTAGCGATGGCGGCGATGTCGGTGACATTGCCCAGTGGATTACCGATGGTCTCGACATATACCGCTTTTGTCTTGGCATCGATCAGTTTTGCAAACGACTGCGGATCACGCGCATCAGCAAAACGTACCTCGATACCAAATTGCGGCATGGTGTGCGCGAAAAGATTGTAGGTACCGCCGTATAGCGCGCTGGCAGAGACGATATTGTCGCCTGCCTCGGTGATTGTTTGAATCGCATACGTAATCGCCGCCTGACCGGACGCCAGCGCCAGGCCCGCGATCCCGCCCTCGAGTGCGGCGACGCGAACCTCGAGCACGTTTTGGGTCGGGTTCATGATGCGAGTGTAGATATTGCCAGCCACTTTGAGATCGAACAGATCGGCACCGTGTTGCGCACTATCGAAGGCGTAGGCAACGGTTTGATAAATCGGTACCGCCATCGCCTTGGTGGTCGGGTCTGGCGTATAGCCAGCATGAACTGCTTGAGTTTCAAATTTCCAGTGCTGTGACATGGGGGTCTCCATTAAAAAAATTATTGTTTTGGGTGTATCTGGTCATGGGTGACGCGATACTGGCTGCGCGGAATGTTCGCGTTATGATCGCTGGATGTCGGCGCCGTCTTTGCATTCTAATAGACTAGCGAGAACACCGTTACACCAACATTTCTATTCGACCAACACAATAAAGGCGTTAGCAAAATGAGTGTGCATAGCTACCAGGAAGATCATGTATTCGAGCTATCAGCACCTGACGGCAATCGTACGGTGCGACTTTGGCAAGCGGGTACAACGGATGTCGTGATTCTTGGCATCCACGGCGGCATGTCGCACTCGGGCGATTATGAAACGGTTGGCAGCTATTTCAGACAGCACGGCATGACCACCATCAGCTTCGATCTGTATGGCCACGGCCGCAACAAGCTGATCGATATTCCCCGCTTTGAAGTGTTCATCGATGATGTGGTGCGAATGCTGGATTGGGTGCGCGCAAAGTATCCGCAAACACCTTTGTTTATCGTCGGGCATTCAATGGGTGCGCTGATTGCGAGCCATCTCGTACGGTCCAACAAACTATTGCCGTATGCGGTGTCTGGTGTCGTACTATCGTCGCCCTACTTCGCTAATGCAATTCCAGTACCACCTTGGATGATTCCTTTATCCCGCTGGCTATCAAAGTTGTTCCCGACCGCAAAAGTGCCGATGGAAGACTTGACGCGCTGGCTCACGCATGACCGCGAGATCACCGAGCGCCATATTGCGGATTCGCTTTTACAGCGAAGAGGATCCGACGCGAGTATGCGTTTCGGGCGTAGCCTGCTGGATGCGCAAGCGGCGCTGCAAGGGGATTTGAGTCGGTGGAATTTACCGGTGTTCGCGGTGGTAGCGGGTGATGATCGCCTGGCGAACGCGGCCGTGAGTCAGGCGATGCTGCGCACCATCCCAGCGACGCTACTCGACATGCAGGTATTCGCGCAGAACTACCACGAGAACTTCAATGAAGTGAACCGCGAGGTGATTTTTTCAGCGATGTTGCGCTGGATGCGCTCGCACCAACTCGGCGCGGCTAGCGGCTAGCGAAGTTGACCCTTAGCGCGCAGCGGTGCGGCGGGTACGTGTGGTGGGCTTGCTGCGGGATTCGCGGCTAACGGCGCGAGCACCGCGACGAGCGCCGCCTTCGGAAACCAGACCAAGTACAGCGTTGTCGGCAATATCGGCACCAATCTCTGCAGCCTCGATGCTGGTTTTCGGCACGATCAGTGTCGACCCGGCTGTCGGTTGCATATTGGCGGGAATCGCATTGGCGTCACGAATAACCTGCGGGGTGGTCTTGAACCGCGTCGCGATCGTCTCAATGCGCTCACGTGCTGCGGAAATTCTCAGTGAGGTCCAGCTGGATAGCGTACGGGTCCAGTTGGAGAGGTTTTCTTTAAAGCGCTCTGCATTGATATGCGGCAGCAGAATCTGGGTGTCAGCACTGCCGGTGATCACCGGGCGATTGAATTGAGGATTCAAGGCCTTGAAATCTTCCAGCGGCATCTCTGCCAACTCGGCGGCCAGCTTGATATCAATGTCGCGGGTTTTTTTGACCGACGTAAAGTACGGCTGATCATCGATCTCTGGCAAGCGAATCTGGTACTGCGTTGGTAGCGCAACGATATTTTTTACCGCTTGCAGCTTGGGGTAGTAATTGCGGGTTTCCGCAGGCATGTAAGCCGACAGGCTGATGTAATCAGTGCCCTTGCCCGCTGCGCGTGCGCGGTTAATCGCCTTGCGGACAGAACCCTCACCCCAGTTGTAGGCGGCTAACGCAAGCTGCCAGTCGCCGAACATCGTGTGCAGCTGCTGGAGATAATTGAGCGCGGCATTGGTAGAGGCCACAACATCACGACGCTCATCGCGGAAAGCATTCTGTTTCAGGTTGTAGCGTAAACCGGTGCTCGGAATGAATTGCCACATGCCCGCCGCTTTCGCATGCGAATAAGCGTTCGGATTAAAACCCGACTCAATCACTGGCAACAGCGCCAGCTCGGTCGGCATGCCACGCTTTTCTAGCTCCTGGACCACGTAAAACAAGTAGCGCGAGGCGCGCTTGCCAAGGCGCTCGAAAGCCTCAGGGCGAGCGGCATACGTGGCGGTGTGGTTGGACACCAGCGGGCTACTCATCTCCGGAATGCTGAATCCTCTGCGGATGCGCTCCCACAGATCACCGTCGCCAGCCGCGATCGGGAAATCCTCATCGTTGATGCCCATCACCGGCATGACCGGGACGACCGCCGTCCGCGTATCAGCACGCATCTCGCTGCCGCTGTCTGCACCAAGCATGGGTTCTGCCGGCGCGACAGCAGGCGTCGCCGCATAAGAAGCGGACGAGGCAAACAGCGCGGCACATAGCCAAGCGATAGGTGTCTTACGGAACATGGTTTTGAGCTAACGGCCTGTTTTCAAATAATTATTTTTGCCGGGGCAGGGTCGGAGAGTTTATTAGATATTAATAACCAGCGTCAAGTTTTGATCGACAGCAGGCATCGCTTCCTGAATAGACAATCCGGCAATTGTTTGCCGGCGGCCCGGGAAACCGAGGTTTTATGCGGGATTTGGGCGGTTTTTATCGGGGTTCCGGCGAGCCGGGATTTGTCGGCGCAGGCAGGCCAACCTTCCAGCCGAGCGCGTCGGCCAACTCCTGCGCCAGCCGCTGATAGCCCGGCGGCGTGAAATGGGTGAGGTCACGCGCCACTAAAGGCGGGTTGGCCAGCATCCAACGATACGCAGCCCCTGCCCCTCCCATAGCGCTCTGCATGCTCCAGGCGCTGCAGCCATAGCGGCTGCCTATCCGCTGCTGAATATGGAAAATCTTCTCGTGGATGTTAGAAAAGCGCAGCAGGCTGGCAGACAGGCTACCGTCGCGCTCGCCGCTCGCAGATCGCCTACCGCCTTTCTTGCGGGATTTTGGCAATAGCACGCCGCGGTCACCCGGCGCGATCAAGACGCAGCGCGCAGTCGGGAACACCGCGCGCAGGTTCTGCAAAGCGGCGTCGAGCATTTGCGTGTAACCCGCCACATCAAACGGACGCGCATTACCCTCATTGGTGCCGAACTCCATCATCACCATCTCATAGGAAGTAGCGTCGAAATAGCGGCTGAAATAAGCGGGGTCCAATTGCTGCCAGGCGCGCATGGTGGCACCCGGAATACCAAAGGCATCGAGTACCGCCGGTGGTGGCTCGCGGTAGTTGAGTTTCATGCCGTGCAGGATCAGCGGCGATTGCGCCCGCAACTTCAACACTGAGATTGGGCCATCCGTCGCGCTGATGTTGACCCGACCAAACGCATCATCTGCTTCCAGCGATATGCGTGCCTCGGGGCCGCCATCAACACTGATGATCGCACTCGCCGCGCTTGGGTTCGCATTGAAAAACAATTCCACGCTTTCGACCTCAGCCTCACCGGCTTGATTGCGCAGATCCAGCCACAGGTAAGCACCCTGCTCCCCATGCAGCGCATTCAAACCAATGCCGGTCGCTATGCGGGGAGCGCGGCTGTTGTAGGCCAGTTCAGATTTCCAACCGTCCATGCAAAAACGGCGCAGAGGCAGAATGACACCGGCACGACCCATGGTCATAGGCAAGAACGCGATACGCGGACGAACACCTTGCGCGCCGAGTATTCGCCGCATCTCGGCAGCGAAGGAACCCGCTGCAAGATGGCTGTCGCCCCAGATCGCGATCCGCTTCGGAATCGCGCCGGAGGTATCAATACGTTCTGCGGTTCGGCTGGGTGAACTTAACAGCGCGCCGATCTGATCCAACTCCTCAGCATCGGGCGGCTCCAACTCTTCGATTGGTGGGGTATGACGTTGCCCTGCACTGGGCTTCAGCGGGCAGCGCAACTCGCCAGTTTGCTGACCACTTTGAAGGTTGAAGTGCCGTGCGCTTGGCTCAGCGAGCGCACTGTCCATGATGAACAGTTGCACAGTCACGGCCGAGAGTAGCGCCAGCGTCAGGCGCCGGTGCAAGATTCCAGACATCTTAGTAACGACAGGGAACCACGTGCAAAGCATGTGCGGTCTTGCCGCTGACATGACGAACCCCCGCAGCGCGCACGATCTCTGCACTCAGGGTTTGTATACCTTTGCCCGACAAATGGACACGGTCTGCAGCGAAGTAGTCATTGCGTCGGCGACTGATGGCGTTCCAGTCGATGACTTTGACGTTGGCGTACTCATTACTGATTTGCGCCAACATCGCATTGTTCGGGCCTTCCCAACGGCGTGGTGCTTTCACATTGATCAAGATGACCTTGCGGTCGCGCAAATGCGATAGCACATCGCGTATTGCTCGCTCACCCATGAAGCCATTGGTACCTAGGTGAATGACGACGGTGTTGGCTAGCATCTGACGCGACTTCAAATCCAGCACTCGCACCAAGCCGCCGCGAATCTGGCGCCCGACAGCGGCATCAATCTCCACGCCGTCAATCCGTCGCAGCAGGTGCTCGGAAGCGCCCAGCAAGACGGAGTCGCCGATCACAGTTAATTGTGGCGGTGGCAGGTTGTCGCTCACGGTTGATACCGAACGGCCGCAGGCTGCTCGAAGCGTGCGGTAAGGACGAACTACCACGGGTTGGTCCATCGAACGCTCACTCGTATGCTCATGCTCCACCGCAATCGCTTCGATACCGATCACCGGAGGCGGCGCAGGACGCACCAACACCACAACCAACACCGCTGCCGCCATCGCCGAGCCGGTCGAAACATAACCAAGGTAAGCACCGCGCCGCTGCTTCGCCCATTCGAACAGTGCGCCGCTACGAATTGGCTGCTCGACATAGCGATACGACAGTTCTGCCGCAATACCTGTCAGCACTAAGCGCACCGCCGATTGCAGCAGCGGATGATCGGGTAGCTCGAACTCGGGGCGCAGCAAAACATAAATCGGCCAATGCCACAGGTACAGCGCATAGGAGCGTTTACCCAGCCAAACGAGCGGTGGTTGGCTTAACCAGCGCGGCAGCGAGCCGGTCGGCTGCGTCGCGGCGAACAAGAACACCACCGTGACCAACGCGAACACAATGAAACCACCCCGGTACAACCACAAACTGCCATCCCCACTCAGCAGCATGGCCCCGAGCAGCAGAGCCATTGCAACCATACCGAGCCAGTCGATACGAGTGGCTGGCGCCTGGCCCCATGGTGAAGTAGCGACTGCTGTGGGCTCCGGATGAGCAATACGGCGCGCCCGCGGATCCCACAGCGCAGCTAAGGCAGCGCCTGCGAATAATCCAAACGCATGGGTGTCGGTACCGAGGTAGGCGCGACTGGGGTCAACTGCCTCGGGGAATCCACGCTGTATGGACAGCAAGATCATCCACCCACCCGAGAGCAGCATGAGTCCGAGCGCGAACCAATGCAGTCTTAGACGTTGCCCCGCGCGCAGGATGGCGATCAGTACCAGCGGCCAGAAGATGTAGAACTGCTCCTCAATCGCGAGTGACCACAAGTGCTGTAGCAACGGTGGGCGACCGCTAATCTCGAAGTAAGACTGCTCGGAGAAAATCTGCCACCAGTTGGAGGCGTAGAGGAACGCCGGCAGCGCATCAATGCGCGTACGACGGATGGCATCCGGCGCAAACCACTCGACCAGCAGCACGCACAGCAGCAACAACGCCACCACCGCCGGGAACAAGCGGCGCGCGCGTCGAATGTAGAACTCTCGCAGCGAGATGGTCTGGTCGCGCTCATACTCGCGCAGCAGCTGCGAGGTGATCAGGAAGCCCGACAGAACGAAGAAAAGATCAACGCCCAGGAAACCAGCGCTGAAGAAGCCCTGCAGGTCGAGGTGATAGAAGAGAACGGCGAGCACAGCGATGGCGCGCACGCCATCGAGTCCAGGCAAGTAATCGGCTCTGCTGGTTGCTCGATACACCATTGAATTCACAAGAAAATATCCCCAAGATTATAGGAACAATTTCCCTAGAGGAATTACTTTTTGGAAAATTTTTTTGCAACCGACCCCGGTTTGGCCAGCCAAGTTGGCCGGTCGGGTGCTAGCAGGACCGCAAGTGCCACGCCGACGCCCACCGCCAGCACCAGATCGGCGAACACCGTCAGCACAAAGGTCATCACGAGAATGAGCTTCTCGGCGCGGGAGGCTGTCTTCATCAATCGAACGACATGCTTAGTCTCAGCCATGTTCCAGGCCACCACGAACAAGATAGCCGCCAGCACAGCCAGCGGTATATCAGCCGCTAATGGCGCCATGAATAGCAGCACCGCCACCAGCGTCAATGCGTGCACGATGCCTGCCAGTGGGCTGTTGGCGCCATTGCGAATATTGGTGGCAGTGCGTGCGATAGCGCCGGTGGCCGCGAAACCACCAAACAGCGGTGCGACCACGTTGGCGATGCCCTGCCCGACCAGCTCCTGATTAGCGTCATGCTGCGTGCCCGACATCCTGTCGGCGACCACCGCTGACAGCAATGCCTCGATGGCACCCAGCATGGCGATGGTGAACGCCGGCCCAATCAAGGTAATCAACTGCGGCAGAGAAATTGCCGGTAGCGAGAACTCGGGCAAGCCTGTCGGTATGCCACCGAAGGCAGAACCGATGGTGGCCACACCGGGTAGCTGCAGTGAGGCCTGTAGCGCAGTAGCGATCGCCATCGCAGTCAGTGGGCCCGGAATACTCGCCAAGCCCGGCACGCGCTGAGCAAAGCCCACCAGTAGCAGACTGAGCAGGGCCAGCCATAGTGTCGGCAGGTGGGTCTGCGGCAGTGACTGCAGCAAGTGCCAGAGCTTGTCGTGAAAGTGCGCGCCTTCGGGCTGTGGCAGCCCGAGAAATGCGCTCCACTGACCAACGAAAATAATGACCGCGATACCGGCAGTAAAGCCAACGATTACCGGCGCCGGTATGAACTTAATGACGCCCCCCATGCGCGCCAAACCCATCAGAACCAACATCACCCCGGCCATCAGGGTCGCAATCTGCAGACCTGCGATACCGTGCTTGGCAGTGACTCCGGCCAGAATGGCGATGAAAGCGCCGGTGGGCCCGGCGATTTGAACCCGGCTACCACCCAAGATAGCGATCAGGCCACCGCCAATAATCGCGGTGTAAATGCCCTGCTCTGGCCTTGCACCAGATGCGATCGCAAACGCCATTGCTAAAGGAAGCGCGACCACGCCGACTACCAAGCCAGCCACCACATTCGGTAGCCAGTGAGCACGGGACAACAGCCCGGCGCGATGGGCTTCCACCAGCGCGATCATGAGGTCCTAGTCAACATGAAAAAATAGGCGGCACCCGAAGCAGAATCCCTAGCGGCACCGGCAGAATCGGCTGTAAAGCGGTCGGTGTCAGTCAATCGCATCATAGCCGACAGCGATGCGAGATTCTCTCGTCAGTACCCCTTGAATGTGTCGATTGCGCCGAGGTGTGCTATACATCAACACTCCGCTTGCCCTCTCTGGCCGAACTGCATCGGCGGCGGAACGCATGGAGCAGGATGTCCTACGCTGTGAAAAAAAATATTGCCATCTTTCTGCACCATCCGATCTGTTCGATCGAGTCCGTGAACGGGATTATTCAGGCCCTGTCACCGGTCTATAACCTGCGCATCTTTACCCGGCACTCGGTGCAAGAG
>JBIKUP010000346.1:0-2612 GCA_044347535.1 Burkholderiaceae bacterium | reverse complement strand
TTAGCTTTAGGCGCGGAGTCGGCTGGTGCGGTCGCTGTTGTGCCAGCGCGAGTCGCACTACGCTCGGCAAGTTGACGCTGGTAACGCAAAAAATCAGCCGTCTGAACACGCAATGTATGACGCGCTTTTTCTGGCTCGATGGCCTGTATCGCTTCTGCCGCAGGTATGGTCAAAAGACTGCCACTTCGCAAGCGATGTAGATTGTTGCCAACGAAGGCATCAGGATTTTGATTAAGTAGCGACACCATCACTTGCTCAAGCTGCACACCATCCGGCTGCAGTTGTTGAGCGATTGAACGTAGTGTCTCACCGCGCTTGACACGATATTGCTGATCGCCCGATGGATCAGCGGGCTTCTCTTCACCAGAAATGGCAGACAGGCTCGTCTTGGAAGCAGCTGCGACCGAGGATGAGGGCGGCGCTGCAGGCGCGGCGTTGGCAAGGGTATTCGGTGCAGTGATCAGCACAGGCGGATCGATCAGCAGCACATAGTGGCGAATCGTGCGCACACCACTCGCGCTCAACTCGATCAGCAAATGCATAAAAGGTTCGTTCACCGCGAGATCCGAGGCAATGCGGACCCGGTGACGACCCTCTTTCTTTTCCACCGACAAGCGCAGCGAACGCTGCAGCGTACCCAGATCGATACCGGCAGTTGTCCACAGCTCCGGTGGCGCCAGCTTGACGGAGACAGACTCTGCCTCGGCTGACGTCAGCGAGGCAATATCGACCTCGGCATCAAGCCGCTGACCAAGCGCGGATCGCACACTGGCATCGCCGAGTGCCGCCGAGTTCGCAGTGATGGGCTGCAGCAGAACGCCCATCAGCACACTGATCAGCGCGAGGTAATTCAGTCGAAAACGGGAATGGGAAAGAGGTACGCGGCAAAACATCGCGAGACCTTACCACCTCGGCAAAGAACGCCGCAAGTGTGACGCGGTCTGCAAATCACAGAAAAACCTGCACGACTTACGTTCGTTCGAACATCGCACAGGTTCGGTTGTGACCTAACAACAATCAAGCGTCGAGCAAGACGCGCAGCATACGGCGCAGCGGCTCTGCGGCACCCCACAGAAGCTGATCACCAACGGTGAACGCAGACAGATACTGCTCGCCCATTTGCATTTTGCGTACACGTCCAACCGGGATGGTGAGCTTGCCGGTCGTTGCTGCAGGCGTCAGTTCGTGCATCGATGCCTCGCGGGTATTTGGTACCAGCTTGACCCACGCGTTATCGCTCGCGATGATGTCATTGATCTCATCGAGTGGCACATCTTTCTTGAGCTTGATGGTGAGTGCCTGCGAGTGGCAACGCATAGCGCCGATACGCACGCACAGTCCATCAATCGCAATCGCCTTCGGCGCAGCAGCGCCAAACGCCTCACCACGACCG
The DNA here is from genome assembly GCA_044347535.1 of Burkholderiaceae bacterium. Taxonomy (GTDB): domain Bacteria; phylum Pseudomonadota; class Gammaproteobacteria; order Burkholderiales; family Burkholderiaceae_D; genus Pernthalerella. Next base: position 1,219 of record JBIKUP010000346.1, on the reverse strand, counting down.
AGTATCTTGTTGGCCTCAGCACCGGCTTTCCACTCCTCGCGTGACTGGCCATTGCCAAGATCTTTATCGATCCAGGGAATCAGATTCCCGCCGAGCGGCACACCAAACTGCTGCGTCTCGTCAGCACTGAAAGCATGTTGCTTGGCTAGCACTTTGCGATCAATCTCAAGGATAGCCGACGCAGGATCATCGAGCAGCGCTTTGACCTCAGCATTAATGCTGCCGAACTGAGTGAGCAGCTCGCGCATGTGCTGCGCACCACCGCCTGAAGCGGCTTGATAGGTCATGGAAGTCATCCAGTCGACCAGATCATGCTTGAACAGTCCGCCCAGACCCATCAACATGCACGACACGGTGCAGTTACCACCGATGTAGTTTTTGACGCCCTGACTCAGGCCATCCTTGATCACCCCAAGATTGATCGGGTCGAGCACGATGATGGCATCGTCTTTCATGCGCAGCGTGGAGGCGGCGTCGATCCAGTAACCCTGCCAGCCGGCAGCGCGTAGCTTCGGGAAGATTTCAGTGGTGTAGTCACCACCTTGGCAGGTGAGGATGATGTCGCACTTCTTCAGTGCTTCGATATCGTTCGCATCTTTCAGCACGGTCTCGTTCTTTGCCAGCGCTGGCGCTTTACCGCCCGCATTCGATGTCGAGAAGAACACCGGCTCAATGTGCGCAAAATCATTTTCTTCCTGCATGCGCTGCATTAGCACCGAGCCAACCATACCGCGCCAACCGACCAGACCTACGAGTTTCATTTACGTTTCCTTGGTTTATCTAAGCCAGTGAATCTCGGCAACTCTATCTTTATGCCAATGCCTTCACTACTGCATCACCCATCTCGGCCGTACCCACCTTGGTGGTACCCGCTTCGTAGATGTCAGGCGTGCGCAAACCTTGCGCAAGAACTTTCTTCACAGCGCTTTCGATACGATCCGCTTCCGCAGGCAAATTCAGCGAGAAACGCAGCATCATCGCTGCTGACAAAATAGTAGCCAGTGGGTTGGCAATGCCCTTGCCTGCAATATCCGGTGCCGAGCCATGCGAGGGCTCATACAGACCTTTGTTATTCGCATCCAAAGATGCCGATGGCAGCATACCGATCGAGCCGGTCAACATCGCTGCTGCATCCGACAAAATATCGCCGAACATATTGCCGGTGACGATCACATCGAATTTTTTCGGTGCGCGTACAAGCTGCATCGCGGCGTTGTCG
>JBIKUP010000345.1:0-2615 GCA_044347535.1 Burkholderiaceae bacterium | reverse complement strand
ACAAACCCTGATCCGGCATTGTTCGGGCTTGATGCCCCCAAAGTCTGGGATACCGAGCTCGCTTTTGAGCACCTGCAGCGCATTGGCGAGGCGGACACCAAGCGCACCGCCGAGCGCCGCATCAACGCCTTGGGTTTACTGCCGCGCCCTCTGGAAGAAGCCGATCTGCAGGATGAATATGGCCGGCTACCGAACCGGCTGGTGCTCAAGTGGGCGGTTGAGCGCGCCCGCCAACGGCGCGATCGGGTGCTGCTGCTGCAGCTAAGCCCACTGCCGAGTGGTCAGCCTTGTCTGCATGCGAATGACGCGCGCGGTGCGCGCTTGTGGGTGCCGCTATCGAGTGATAACAGCGCCGCTATTCAGCAGGCTGTGCTTGATTTGCAGCGCCATATCGGCAAACCCATTGCGGTGTTTCCGCATGCGGACGCGGTGCGCCATCTGCGCGAGATGCAAGGCAGCACAGAAATAGCGCTTTGCCCGCAGGCTTACCAAGCCGTGCTGCCGCCGGACTTAAAGCTGGGCTTTCATGCGCGTGCTGAGCTGCCGGTGTCGCCTAACCTGAAGCGCCTGGAAGCAGAAAGCATTCAGATCATCCGCGAAGCGGTCGCCGAATCAGAAAACCCGGTGATGCTGTACTCGATCGGTAAAGACAGTGGCGTCATGCTGCACCTCGCGCGCAAGGCGTTTTACCCTGCGCCCCCGCCATTTCCGCTACTGCATATCGATACCCGATGGAAGTTTCAAGAGATGTATCTGTTTCGGGATTTCATAGCGAAAGCAAGCGGCATGGAATTACTGCTGCATACCAATCCCGAGGCGATCGACAAAAACATTAATCCGTTTGATCACGGCTCTGCGCTGCATACCGATATTACAAAAACCGAAGGACTCAAGCAGGCGCTGGATCATTACAAGTTTGATGTGGTATTTGGCGGTGCCCGACGCGATGAAGAAAAATCACGCGCCAAGGAGCGCGTGTTCTCGTTTCGCACAAACACCCATCGCTGGGATCCAAAAAATCAACGTCCCGAGCTCTGGAATTTATATAACACCCGCAAAAACGCGGGCGAGAGTATCCGGGTATTTCCGCTCTCAAATTGGACCGAGCTCGATATTTGGCAATACATCTATCAAGAAAATATTCCGATGGTGCCACTGTATTTTGCCAAGCCACGCGCAGTTGTCGTTCGATCAGAAATGATCATGATGGTCGATGATGAGCGCTGTCGCTTGCTACCGGGTGAAGAAATCCAGATTCGCAAAGTGCGCTTCCGTACCTTGGGCTGTTATCCACTCACTGGCGCGGTGGAATCCGACGCTGAAACTTTAGAAGACATCCTGCTCGAAACGATTAATGCCCGCCAGTCGGAACGCGAGGGTCGCAAGATCGATACCGACAGCGCCGGCTCTATGGAAAAGAAAAAGCAGGAGGGCTATTTCTAATGCCACGCCCTAAAAAAACTATACCCAGCGCACCACTGACGCAAGTGAATTCAGTCGGTGAATGGATCGCCCAACAATCACACCAAGATCTGCTGCGCTTTATTACCTGCGGCAGTGTCGATGATGGCAAGAGTACCTTGATCGGTCGTCTTTTATGGGAGTCACGCCAAGTATTTGATGATCAGCTCAGCGCATTGCAGCTCGACTCAAAGCGACACGGCACCCAAGGGAGTGAAATTGATTTTGCCTTACTCGTGGATGGCCTTGCGGCCGAGCGTGAGCAAGGCATCACGATAGATGTGGCGTATCGATTTTTTTCTACGCCAAGACGCAAGTTCATCGTGGCCGATACACCGGGGCATGAACAATACACGCGCAATATGGTCACAGGCGCCTCGACGGCCGATGTCGCAGTGCTTTTGGTCGATGCACGGCACGGTGTACAAACCCAAACACGCCGTCATGCGTATCTGGTGTCTTTAGTCGGTATACGGCACATTATTCTGGCCGTGAATAAAATGGATCTGGTGGCCTACGACCGTCAGGTGTTCGAGGCGATTACCGCAGATTTTTCTTCCATGGCGGAGTCACTTGGCTTTGCCAGCGTCACCACCATACCGCTATCTGCACTCGCGGGCGACAACATCACCCAGCGCTCTGCGCATACGCCCTGGTACCACGGCCCCACCTTGATGGCATGTCTGGAAACGATCGACGTGCACCAAGCCACCTATGACAAAACTGTATTTCCAGTGCAGTGGGTGAATCGACCTGATGCAGATTTTCGTGGGCTGAGTGGCACCGTGGTGTCCGGCCAAATGGCAACCGGCGACACGATTCGTGTTACCCGCTCAGGCCAAACAGCGGTGGTACAAAGACTCGTGACTGCCGATGGTGATTTGCCCGCAGCGAACGCCGGTGAAGCAGTCACCTTAGTGCTCGATCGCGAGATCGATGCCTCACGGGGTGATGTTATTTCGTTGGCAGATAAACCACTCGAAATGACCGATCAGTTCGAAGCCACCCTCGTGTGGATGCACGAAGAGCCCGGCCTGATCGGCCGCAGCTATGAACTGAAACTGGCCAATCAATGGGCCAACGCCAGCCTGACCGCGCTTAAATATCGGGTTGATGTCAATACCCAAACCCAGCAGCCGTGTCGGCAGTTGGCA
>JBIKUP010000343.1:0-2621 GCA_044347535.1 Burkholderiaceae bacterium | reverse complement strand
TTCCGGCTTACCAGATCAGCCGCATCGAGCCAGCATGCGTGAGCGGCGCGACCAAGATCAGATGACATTGTCTGAGCTAAAGCGCAGCCGTGGTGTTGCACCAACTGAGAATCCGCATGCAGAAATACTTGAGGCTTATGGATACCGCCAGTTCATAGAACTCATGATGGATATTCCATCCATGGGTGCTAAAGCGCTAAATGCGGTGGGCGATGCAATGTCGTTCAGGATCGGTCCGCCAGGTGCTGATGCTGCATCAGCATCGTCTGAGCGGCAATCGCCCGAGGCTTTTTCTAGAAAGCATAAAGGCATCTTCCGGGTATCGCTGAACCAGCTGGCAAAATCGCGGCAAGATATGTCAGGCGTCGTCGTGCTGATCGTTGAAGCTTATTCCGATAAGGCTTCCCGACGAAACGTAGCGGCCGTATTGAGAGATTACAAAAAGCAACCGAGTAACCGGTTTTTTCTCGAGGGCGGTACAGCAGATATATGCAAGTCCCGCAGCGAGATCTATGGAATAGAACTCTCAGCTTGTCAGCTGATGGAAAAAGGGTCGTCTCGTTTTCAGGAGCTGGATAAAGCAGACGTGAAAGTTTACGTCAATCTTCTGGCTTGTTTGAGACAAATGAAAACCTTAATTCCCGAGCTTGCGAGCGAGTCGAATCCAGAAACCACCGAAGAAGCGCGAGTATTGCTTCTGCGTTATTTGGATAAGTTACCGGCCGGCGGCCGCGAGAAAATACATAGTCGATTTAAGGCAGTTGCTGACTCTATGGAGGAGTTCACGAGCAAGGCCACCCAGACCAATGCCAAGCGTGCAAAGGACATGGCTAACTTTATCCGGAAAAATAGATCAACTGATGGCCTTAACTACGTCGTTATAGCCAAGGGTCAAGAAGAGTATCTACCGAAGTTGCTTTCAGACTTACCGTGCATCATACTGGGTTCGTTGCCTGGATCAGTTGATGGTCAGTATGTCGAGTTGAAGTCGTCAAAGGAGCAGAAACAGGAGCTTTAATCGGCGCTATTGTGCAAAGCGGCTTTGCGGCCGCTTTGCATACTGTTCGCGTCGGATTGATGTCCGTACTACCGGTTGACGAGTTGTTTAGGCACGGCCAGCGTCAGTACGACGCCCACTACCATCGCTGCTGCCAGCATATACACACCTGCGTTCGTCGAGCCAGTTGCATCTTTCAACCATCCGACTGCATAAGGGCTTACAAAGCCCGCTAAATTACCGAGTGAATTAATCAAGGCAATACCTGCCGCTGCGCCGGTACCGGCGAGGAAGGCAGTCGGTAAGCTCCAGAACAAAGGTAGCGTGGTCATAATGCCGGACAAGCCAAGCGTTAGAGCGGCGATTGCAAGGTTGCCGTCTTTTGCGAGTATCACTGATAGTGCCAATCCCAACGCGCCAAATAGTCCAGGGATCGCCACATGCCAGCGCCGCTCTCCTGTGCGGTCGGCATTTTTTGCGACCAGCAGCATGACAATCACCGAAACACTGTAAGGGATCATTGATATAAGGCCTATCTCGAGCATATCGGTATGACCCATCGACTTAATAATCGTGGGCAGAAAAAACGAAACGCCATACAAGCCCATCACATAGCTGAAGTAAATCGCGGCGCAGTGCCAGACTCGACCAGAAGTCATCACGCGACGTAGGGAATCTTGTTCTTTATGCGCCTCGTCTTTTGCGATATTGGCGATCAGTAGCGCTCGCTCTTCTTCATTCAACCATTTTGCTTCGGAAATTCGGTCGTCCAGCAGCATGATCACCACAAGCCCGAGTGCCACTGACGGCAAGCCTTCCAACAAAAACATCCACTGCCAGCCCTGCCAGCCATAGATGCCATCGGTGTACTTCATGATGTAACCAGATAGCGGGCCGCCAATCACGCCGGCGATCGCAATCCCTGTCATGAACATGGCAGTCATCCGTCCGCGCCGCTCAGCGGGATACCAATAGGTCAGATAAAGAATGATGCCGGGGAAGAACCCTGCTTCGGCAATACCAAGAAAGAAGCGCATGACATAAAACATCATCGGCGTCGTCACAAACATCATCGCTGCCGAGATTAAGCCCCAGCTGATCATAATGCGGCCTATCCACACCCGCGCGCCGACGCGGTGCAGGATGATATTGCTGGGCACTTCGAATAAAAAATAGCCGATAAAGAACATACCGGCGCCGAGTCCGTAAATCGTGTCTGAGAACCCCAGCTGATCCATCATCTGCAGCTTGGCAAAGCCAACGTTCACACGATCAAGATAGGCGACGACATAGCACAACAAAAGCAGCGGGATCAATCGCCACGCTACCTTGCGATACAGTGCTTCCTCAAAGGCAGAAGCTTGGGTTTCATCGTTGGCTACTTGCATGGGCGTCTCATGGGTTCAGGAATTTCATTTTTCTTGGTGGGCCAAAGACCGGGTACTTGGCTCGTTAAATCGGAAACTGGCTAAGCAGAGTGCCATCGGCGCTGGTCAAGCAGTGGCCCGTGCATTGTAGCTGTATGCAATATAGTCGCCAGGTTTCGCTCAGATGAGATGCCGGATTGACTATAATCTTTGCTTGGCTTACCCCATTCTTTTCCCAATACCGACGATGCGAGTCT
>JBIKUP010000362.1:0-2627 GCA_044347535.1 Burkholderiaceae bacterium | reverse complement strand
TGCCATCATGCACTCCTAACAAATTAATGAGAATGATCAGGCACGCGCCCGACTGTACTGACAAACGAACACTGGTGCCCTTGACGTGGATTGAACACGTGGCCTCTCCCTTACCAAGGGAGTGCTCTACCACTGAGCTACAAGGGCGCTACTGCAAGCCGCCCGTCCACTACACAACGAGCAAGCAAATTCTTGGAGCGGGTGAAGGGAATCGAACCCTCGTCTTAAGCTTGGAAGGCTTCAGCTCTACCATTGAGCTACACCCGCAAGGGCGACCAACACTGCCGCTCACTCTTTTATGCACAGCGAAGTCTTTCGACTCGCTCCTGGTGGTGGGGGCTGGATTCGAACCAGCGTACTCGCAAGAGGGCAGATTTACAGTCTGCTGCCATTAACCACTCGGCCACCCCACCGCAGGGAACCGCTTACTATAGTGGAAAAGACTAAAACCGTCAATTGTCATAATGCGCTGATTGCCAGTTTTCCGAAAGCGGCCACTCACTTCGCCGCTGCTTTCGCGTTCAAATTAATTTAGTCAGACTCGCGATCAAAAAGGCCAGTAAAGACCACAGCAATGCCGAGCCAAAAGGCAGGCAAAAATCCAGCCCCTTAAACCGGAAGCGAAAATCGCCGGGCAAGCGCCCGACCCAAAGTCGGCCAAAAAACGGCAAAAGCGGATAAAACACCGCTAAAAGTACGAAAATGAATGCAACCCAACGGATCATGAGATTAAATCAGGCGCCCGACAAGTAAACAAATCAAAGTCAACAGAATGGTTGACGCGAAAGGAAGTCGTAATTTCCAGCCAAAGATACTGAAATTTAAATCGCCCGGTAGCCGACCCAAACCCAAGCGCTCGAGCCAGGGTAGCGCCGAGGACAGCAGCACCAATGCCATAAAAATAACAATAAACCATCGCATCTCAGGGGCTTTATCCTAATTGGGCATTAACGGCCGACGGCAAGCTACAGCCGGTAGCTTTGATCGAGAAGCTGCAGATATGCCGGCACTTCAATCCGGTCAACCAACAGCATTGCTTTGAATAGCTCGCCCATCTCCGCAGGTGAGGTGAGTTTTTGTACCGCATTTGACAAGGGTAGCCAATGAAGGGGGTCCGCTGCTCGTTGCCCCTTCAATAAATTCGGCAAACCGGCACCGATCAGAAATGCGGCCTGGCTCATATAAAACCCCACCTCCAGACCGGCATCCAATCCGGCGCGCGCGATTTCACTGAAATCGATATGACTCGTTATGTCCTGCAAACCCGGCAGATAAAACGGGTCGGCATGTGCATGATGACGGTAGTGACACATTAAAGTACCGCCCGAGCGCTGCGGCAAATAGTACTCCGAGGCTGGAAATCCGTAGTCAATCATCAGCGCCGCGCCGCCATTGCCAACGCGCAGCATTTCGCCCACCAAACGCATAAAACCGGCTTGCTGCGGGTGAACTTCGGTCAGATACCCATCGGGCAATGAAGGTTCGCCGGGAATTTGGCCGGCCATTCCTTGCTCGCATTCACGATCCACAAACCGAAAATCCGAGCCATCAAGCGCCACACCGCGCTCAAGCCAGCGGCCGTGACGCCTCACCAGTAGCGGCACCGGCATCGCGTCGAGTACCTCGTTGGCGATCACCAAGCCAGTAAAAGCGGCGGGCGGAGCATCCAGCCACTCAATCTGCGGATAATTCGCTAGCGCCCGCTGCTGCCGGGCACGAAGCTCGCTGGACACCTCAACAATCTGGTAGTTGGCGACTTTTGTGCCTGATTCGGCCGCTGCGCTGAGAAAATCGCCCGCCAACTTGCCTGTGCCGGCGCCAAATTCGAGTATGTTGAGAGGAGCGCCACCAAAAAGGTCCGACGCGAATTTCGCCAGCGTCGCACCAAACAGTGCGCTGATTTCTGGCGCAGTTGTAAAATCGCCGTCCTTGCCAAGTTTGACTGCGCCGCCGGCGTAGTAGCCGAGGCCTGGCGTATACAGCGACAGATCCATGTAACGGCTAAATGAAATCCAGCCGTCGTCCGCCGCAATGGCTTGCCGAATCCGGCTTTGCAGTGCGAGCGAGGCTTGCAAGGCATCGGCAGGTGGATCTGGCAGTGACATGCGGCTTATTGTAAGGAAGGTGGCGCCGTCCGCATGGAAATTTATTTACGCAGCAAGGCTTTTTTTGGCGGAGTCGCATGATCGCCTTTGTCGCTCAATGCTGCTCAATCCATCAATGAAACCCTCGTCAGGCATGAACACAAGTACACGCAAGTCTGCGCTAGTGACCGGTGCCGCAAAACGGCTCGGCCGCGCCATTGCGCTTGGACTAGCAAAAGATGGTTGGGATATCGCGGTCCACTACCGTGCATCCGAGGCCGAAGCACTTGAGAGCGTAGACCAGATCAAGGCGCTCGGGCGCGCTGCAATCGCTATTGCATGTGATCTGTCGAGCGAAGCAGAAACCCGGCAGCTACTGCCGCGCGCAATGATGCAACTCGGTGATATTCGCTGCGTCGTCAATAGCGCCTCACTGTTTTCCTATGATGACGCGCAGAGCTTTGATCAGACCCGGCTCGACGCGCATATGCACAGCAACCTTGCCGCACCGATTCTGCTAGCGCAAGCGCTACATGCCGCAAC
>JBIKUP010000342.1:0-2633 GCA_044347535.1 Burkholderiaceae bacterium | reverse complement strand
CGTCGACGCTTGCGGTGGTGGGGCGTTATGTACTCACGCCCAGGATTTTTTCGTGCTTGGAGAAGATTGGCAAAGGCGCGGGTGGTGAAATTCAGCTCACCGATGGTATCGAGGCCTTGATGCAATATGAGACGGTACTTGCGTATCGCTACCAGGGCAGACGATTCGACTGCGGCTCCAAGCTCGGTTACCTGCAAGCCTCCGTAGAGATTGGGTTGCAACACGCAGAGACAGGCGCGGCGTTTGCAGATTGGTTAGGGCAGCGGGGTTGAGATGGCCATTCGCGAGATTCTGAAGATGGGCGACCCACGCTTACTACGCGTAGCGGAGCCAGTCACCGAGTTTGATACGCCTTCTCTGCATGCGCTGATCGCTGACATGTTTGACACCATGCACGCCGCTAACGGTGCGGGCCTCGCTGCACCACAGATCGGCGTCAATCTGCAATTAGTGATCTTTGGCTTTCGTAAGAATGATCGCTACCCGGACGCGCCAGCGGTACCTGAAACCGTGCTGCTAAATCCAGTGCTCGAACCCCTGTCAGATGACATGGAAGATGGCTGGGAGGGTTGTTTGTCGGTACCCGGCTTACGCGGGGTAGTGCCGCGCCATGCAAGGCTTCGATACAGCGGCGTTGACCCGTATGGCAAACCCATCGACAGGGAGGTTGACGGCTTCCACGCACGGGTTGTTCAGCATGAGTGTGATCACCTGATCGGCGTGTTGTACCCAATGCGGGTGAGGGATTTCAGCAGGTTTGGCTACACCGAAGTGCTGTTCCCGGGCATGGATCCGTCGGCGGACGACTAGAACTTCTCACTCTCCGCTAGATACCGCCACTGCCCAACCGGCAAGTCGCCCAGTTTTACATTACCGATGCGCACCCGTTTCAGGCCGATAACTTGCAGCCCAACCAGTTCGCACATGCGGCGGATTTGTCGCTTCTTTCCTTCGCGCAGGATGAACCGCAGCTGATCATCGTTTTGCCAGCTCACTTTTGCCGGAAGAAGTGGGCTACCATCCAGCGAGAGGCCATGATTCAAGCGTTTCAGATCAGCGTCCGGCAGCTTGCCATGTCTCAGATACTTCACCCGCACCAGATATTCTTTTTCGATCAGGCGATCTTCGCCGATCAACTGTTTTGCGATACGGCCGTCCTGCGTCAACACCAACAACCCGACGGAATCGATATCAAGCCGACCGGCGGGAACCAGGCTCTTTAGCTGCGACGCTGAAAACTGTGTGGGTGATGCATCTTCAGTCCAGCGAGTTTCCGGACTCACCAGCGTGAAGGCAGGTTTGTAGCCATCTTCCGCTTGTCCGCTCACAAAACCCATCGGCTTATTCAGCAGCACAGTGACGCGTTTGGCTTGTTGCGCCTGCGCTTGTTTTTCTATTGAGATTTTTTGGTGGGGCAGTACTTTGCTGCCCAGTTCAGAGATGACTTGCCCATCTACGCGCACCCATCCTTTAGCGATCCACTCATCAGCTTCACGACGTGAGCAAAGCCCTAGCTCGGACATACGTTTTGACAGGCGCAGCGGTTCAGTCATTTTATTAGATACGTAATGCGTCGAGCAGATCCGATTCCAGCGCGATCTGCGACCGAGCATTTGACAGCATCGGGCCATCGACCACGAAGACATCTTCGACGCGTTCGCCGAGGGTGGCGATTTTAGCGGTATACAAATTCACCTTGTAGCGCGCCAGCACACTGGCAATTGAATAAAGCAGACCGGGGCGATCATTGGCTGACACGGAGAGCAGGTGATACTGGCCGCGTTCATCGGGCGATAAATGTACGGTTGGCGTGATCGGAAAGGTGCGCGATAGCCGTGACAGTCTGGCTTTCGCGGGCAGTGGTAACTCGGCATCGCTCTTAACCCAGAGTGCGAGATCATGCTCGACTAAGGCAATCAGCTCACGGTAGTTTTCTGAAAAGCTGGGCTCGCTGACGAGAAACGTATCCAGCGCATAGCCATTACGCGTAGTTTGTACCTTGGCATCCAGAATGCTGAAATTATGGCGATCGAAATACCCGCAAATGCGCGCAAAAAGATCGGTGCGGTCACGCAGATAAACTACGACCTGTAAACCTTCGCCGATCGGCGCGATACGGCAACGTACCAGTGGCTGCTCATCATCCAAATGCTCATGCAAGACCCGCGTATGCCAGGCAATTTCTGCGGCATCGTGGCGCAGAAAATAGCCAACATCCAGTCGCTTCCACAACTTGTCATGAGTCTCGTCCGGTAGGCCATGCAGTCGAAGCATCGCACGCGCCTCCTGCTGACGGTTTTGCAGTACGCGGTCGGTTGACGGTGCTTCACCGCCGAGCACGCGCAAGCTCATGCGGTACAAGTCCTCGAGCAACTTTCCTTTCCAGGCATTCCAGACCTTTGGACTGGTGCCGCGAATATCTGCGACTGTCAGCAAGTAGAGCGCAGTCAAGCGGCGCTCGGTTTTGATGGTTTTGACGAAAGCGCGGATTACTTCCGGATCGGATAGGTCTTGCTTTTGCGCGACCTGTGACATCAGTAGATGTTGCTCCACCAGGAAAGTGACTAGCTCGGTATCTTGTTTTGACAAACCATGATCACGGCAAAACCGACGGGCGTCGGTTTTGCCGAGTA
>JBIKUP010000341.1:0-2638 GCA_044347535.1 Burkholderiaceae bacterium | reverse complement strand
CGGTGATAAGCGCTCGGCGGATTATGTGAATACTGGCGAGTGGTCGAAAAAGTCGATTCAAGAGGCGGGCAAGTACTGCCGCGCGAATGTTATCGCCACATCCGAGGACCGGCATTTCAGCTATGTGCCTGCGCAAGATCAATGGACGCCGGATCCGGGTGCGGCCTATGTACATATCTGCACTAACGAAACAATAGGTGGCGTGGAGTATTTCTGGGTACCGGATGTGGGAGATATACCGTTAGTGGCGGATATGTCGTCGCATATTCTTTCTCGCCCAATCGATGTATCGCGCTACGGTGTGATTTATGGTGGCGCTCAGAAAAATATCGGCCCGGCTGGGCTGACGTTTATTATTGTGCGCGATGATTTACTCGATCGGGCTTTGCCAATCACCCCGTCAGTGTTTCACTGGAAGGAGCAGGCTGCTGCGGCTTCCATGCTGAATACACCGGCGACTTATAGCATCTATATCGCGGGTCTTGTATTCGAGTGGCTGCTAGATCAGGGTGGCTTGGAAGCGATTGAACAGAAAAACAGGACGAAGGCAGCGCTGCTCTACGACTTTATTGATAGCAGCGACTTTTATCGCAATCCAGTCGATAAATCCTGCCGCTCGCTTATGAATGTACCTTTCTTTCTTAAAGACGAGCGATCGAATGATGCCTTCTTGAAAGGTGCCGAGGCGAATGGCTTGGTACAGCTGAAAGGGCATCGCGTTGTCGGCGGCATGCGTGCCTCGATTTATAACGCAATGCCAATCGAGGGTGTTCAGGCACTGGTAGCTTATATGCGGAATTTCCAACAGCATCAAACTTAAGGAATTAATAGCTAGCTGCCAGGTCAGAGTTATGGAAGGCTCGGCATCTTGTCGACATCATCTCTCGGAGTCACCATGCAGCTGGTCGAACCTGTCGTCTCGTCCCCCGGGGGTGAGTCTAATCTCGAGGAGCATCGGCGAGACGAGGTGCTGAAATGCTTGGAGCCCGCTGGAAGACGCTCCGTGGCTGAACTCTCTGAAATGTCCGATGCAGATCGCTGCAAGTGGTTATTCTGGAATCTGCACGAAAATCTCGAAGCGATGCGGCAAATGGAGCCCGCATTACAGGCGCGCATTAACAGTATGCAGTACAGCGTCATGGATGAGACGCTACTCGCTGATCAAGCAGCGCTGAATAAGCGGCTTGACTTGTCTTGCCGCTGGACGATGGAATTGAGTTTCCCCGGCTACCCTGAGGAAGTGACTTACCCGATTGGTGATGGCTGGATCAATCTGGTGATTGCGAGCGAAGCGCCGGCGTATCTGCATGTTGCCGCTGGTCAGAAGGCCTACTTGGATGCTGACCACACTACCTATCCGAACCAGATTTACTTGGAGGGTTGGATCTCGGATCGTCTTTGGCAAGACATCCGCACACACCTCGCGAATCCGAATCCCAGTTGCCGCACCGATGTTGTATTGCTTGACAGTACGCTGTTTCCGGTGCGTCGCGATTTTGACTTTGTTGCCGGTCCGCCCGGCGCTATCGGTGTCACGAACATTGAGTTTCGTGCGTTTTCTCATCCGACTGAACGCAGGATGGTGCGTCGTGCAGAGCCACGCCGTCCTCGCTGAGATGCATCGCGCGCCCGTTCCTTCGCCGGATGACGAACCGTTCGGTGACGATCTGCCGCAGCCTGTGCCGCCTACAGATCCCATACCCGACCCGAATCCGGAAGTGGTTTGAGGTTTTAGCCTTCTGCTTCGCGTAGACCTTGTACGCGTCGCAGATACCAATACAGTGCGGCCGCAACCAGACCCAAGCTGATGCTATTCCCAAGCCAGAAGCCTGCAGCACCACGCAGAGCGTATGGCGTGTTACCAAGAACATCAAAGCCAAGCAAATAGCCACCACCCAGTCCGATACCCCACAAACCAATCGCATACATCAGCGTTGGTATGGTGGCGACCTTGTACGCACGCAGTACAAAGGCAGCGCCCACTTGCACTGCATCGACAAACTGATAGAAGGAAATAAACAAGAATAAGCTGAGCGCAATCGCGGCGATTTTTGGGTCGGGTGTGTATAGCGCCACGATGTATGCACGCGAGAAGTAGACCAGTAATCCGATCGATACCGCCACAAGTACACCCAGTCGTATACCGGCGTCACCCGCATGACGCGCCGCACTAAGTTTTCCTGCACCAATTTCTTGCGCCACGAGTATGCCCGTAGCACTTGCGATCGACAGCGGCAACATGTAGAGCACGGTACCGAAGTTGCCGGCAATTTGGTGGGCGGCCAATGTCTCGCTACCTAATCTCGCAATGAACAGCGCCATGAAAGTAAATGCGGTTACCTCAATCAGATAAGACATACCCATCGGTAGTCCGAGCTTGAGCAGTGTTCGTTGCGTTGCCCATGAGGGCTTTTCGAATCCATGGCCTTGTATCTGAAACTGGCGATATGACTCGCCGCGCGTAACGAGTAGCCAACCTACACCGAGTGCAAGCCAGGCGGCGACGCAGGTGGCAATTGCAGCGCCGGGTGTGCCCATTGCAGGCAGGCCAAGGCCGCCAAAAATGAATAGCGCATTCAACGGCAGCTTCAGCAGCACCAGTGTGCCCACTTGTATCGTCATCACCATCCGCGGACGC
>JBIKUP010000340.1:0-2650 GCA_044347535.1 Burkholderiaceae bacterium | reverse complement strand
ATTTTATTTGCTTGCTGTGGATGATCCTGCGCTGGCAGGCGTGCAGCAGGCGGATTATTTTGTGGGGCCGAATCTAGCTGACACCTTGGGTCGCAAAATGCGCAAGATTCTGGATCGCCAACTTGCTCTAGGCGAGCACCCTGCAGCACAAGCACTACTGCCGGAACCGTTGTCTGCGGCACAGGCATTGGTGAAGGGTTGGTTATTTCATCGGCGCGGCTCGCATTTGGATCTTGCGCAACTTGGTATTTCCAAACATCACTGCCAAGGCTGGTGGTGCACTTTAAATGAGCTTGAAGCCCATGTTGGCTCCGCCGGCGCAGTGATGCCACGCATCACCTGGCTCGCGCCGGCACGTTTGCCGCTGAACGAGGGGATTGAGCTACCGCTACTCACGAGCCAACTGCACCACCATTTCGAGCAGGACAGCATGCCCTTAATGGTGGCAGCGTTGCGGCGTGAGGGTGATGCGTGGCTAGAGACAGAACGCGGATTCGTCGTGCCAGACGCCTGGCCACGGCAGGCCGTCGAGAAGATTAGTGGATGAAGTACATGAGGTACGGCAAGGCGGGCCCAACAACGCCAACGATTTTCTGCCGGCAGAACGAAGAACCTTTCTCGTTAGGTTGATAGCAAGGCGGCAGCACCGCAGACAGTACAAGACGTACGGCAAGGTGCTGCCAACGCCGCTAGCGACCTAAGCAGGAAGGTTCTAGGTGCCGAAGTGCTTTTGCTGGCCGATTAGATGTAACGAATCATACTCACGCTGATTCGCTGCATGCCTGCGCATCACCAGCCACATGATGCCGGACACGAACCCACCGAACAGGACGATGACGATGGAGATGCTCAGGTTGAGCTTCACGAGCACTGCGTAGAGCCCGAGCATCATCAAGATTGACAAGTTCTCGCTGAAGTTTTGTACGGCGATCGAATGGCCGGCGCTCATCAGTACGTGGCCACGGTGTTGCAGTAGCGCGTTCATGGGTACAACGAAGTAGCCTGATAGCGCACCGATCAGTACCAGCAGTGGATACGCTAGTGTGACTGAGTCAACCGTGACCATCACGCAGACGATGATGCCCATCGCAAAACCGACCGGCATCACGTTGAGCGATTTTTTCAGGGGAATGTAGCGCGCAGCGGCTATCGCTCCAAACGCGACACCAAATGCAACAACGCCTTGCAGCACCGCGGCTTGCGCTAATGGCATGTTGAGCGCTTTTTCTGCCCACTTCAGCACAATGAACTGCAGTGTCGCCCCTGCACCCCAGAACAGTGAGGTGACTGCCAAAGAAATCTGACCGAGCCGATCACGCCAGAGCGAAACCACGCAGTGTGAGAAATCCAGCACCAAGCGCCATGGTCCGTGTTCTTGTTGTGGGTAGTGGGTGACCGTGAGTGGAATCCGCAAGTTGAATAATGCGGCAAGTACATAAGACACCATCACGATACCGAGCGCTACTTCCAGCGTGATGCCGAGGGCAAGCGATTCAAACGGTAGCAAGGTCGTGATCATGGCGGCAAATTTTGCGCTGACCAATGCGCCACCGAGCACGGTGCCGAAAATAATCGATAAAACCGTCAGGCCTTCAATCCAGCCATTTGCCATCACCAGTTTTTCGGGTGGCAGCAACTCGGTGAGGATGCCGTATTTGGCTGGCGAGTAAGCCGCTGCACCAAAGCCGACCACTGCATAGGCCAGCAAGGGGTGTACGCTGAAGAACATCATCAGGCAACCGGCGATCTTTACCAGATTGGTGATGAACATCACCTTGCCTTTGGGGTAAGCGTCCGCAAAAGCACCGACAAACGGGGCTAGGACGACATAAGAGAGAACGAAGAACAACTTCAGCATCGGCGTCATCCAATCGGGCGACTGCAATGAAGCCAGCAGCGAGATCGCAACGATCAGCAATGCGTTATCAGCGAGCGAAGAAAAAAACTGCGCCGCCATGATGGTGTAGAAGCCGCGATTCATGCAGCGGATGTGTTGCTGTAAATCATGCGGCTTGCTTTATACCATGAAACCTGAGGGTATCTGGGTTGCCCCGTCGAGTTGCCATATTGTCCTGATGGTCCTGTTTATCCTGGTGGTATTGATGGTATTACCGCAAGGCTGCTGTCGCGAACGCCAGCAGCCTTGATTAGCAGGTTCTAAATGACTTGGCTCCGGTAAAATGTCATGTTCCCTTTAGTACGCCTTTCACATCACTGATGCCTCGTCCTCTCGTCGCCACCACCGATATTAGCGCCATGCGGTCCAATCTCGCTCTGGCGCGCTCACTGATGCCGGGTACCCGGGTCTGGGCAGTGGTCAAAGCGGATGCCTATGGTCATGGTTTGGCTAACGCATTTCAAGCATTTGCCGCCGCCGACGGAATGTCGCTGGTCGAGCTTGACCGTGCGATTACGCTACGTGAATTGGGTTGGCAGAAGCCGCTGATGATGATGGAAGGGATGTTTAGCGCGGATGAGCTGGAGAATTTTCAGCGTTACCAGCTGCAACCCGTGATTCACAATCCAGCGCAATTAGACATGCTGCAACACGCCACTGGCGCATCATTGCATGTGCATCTCAAAATCAATAGTGGAATGAATCGATTGGGTTTCGCGCCCGAGCATGTGGGTGAAGCCTATCAGCGCCTGC
>JBIKUP010000339.1:0-2651 GCA_044347535.1 Burkholderiaceae bacterium | reverse complement strand
CAGCCCGAGCCACTTCATGGATGGATCGGTGACGGTATCTTGCGGGCGTGTCGACGGATGCCAGGTGGCTTTCAAATAGTCTTCGGCGCCAGTGACATAAGCGCTATAACGAGAGCGCATTAACTTCTCAGGGGTGTCGGCGACGGCAGTACCGGCCAGAAAAGGCCCGCAGCAGGTGTGGATCTGATTTCCGCCGCAAGGGCATGGCGTATCGTTGCTATTCATGGCGTCTCTATTGGGCTTTGAGCCAGTGCTTTTGTGAGTACGTGTGTTGATTGAGATTTCTGCGCTCGGTGCATTTGATGTGAACTTCGCGACTAAGTCGTTACGAATGTTGAATCGGGTTGCGTAATGTTCAGGTTCTCATGCAAGCGCTCGCCCGATCAATATCTTTTGGATGTCGCTGGTTCCCTCATAAATCTGACATACGCGTACATCGCGGTAAATGCGCTCAACCGGAAAGTCTGCCAGATAGCCATAGCCGCCGTGAATCTGTATCGCGTCGCTGCAAACTTTCTCCGCCATTTCGCTCGCAAACAACTTGGCCATCGCTGCCTCTTTCAAGCATGGCAGGCCAGCATCTTTCATACTCGCTGCATGCCACACCAGTTGGCGCGCTGCTTCGATCTGGGTTGCCATGTCGGCCAACTTGAATTGCACTGCTTGATGGTCAAATAAAGGCTGGTCGAAACTTTCTCTGTCTTTGGCATAGACCAGTGCGGCCTCAAACGCAGCGCGCGCCATCCCGACCGCTTGGGCGGCAATACCGATGCGGCCACCCTCAAGGCCTGACAAGGCAATTTTATAGCCCATGCCTTCTTCGCCAATTCGATTGGCCACGGGGATACGGCAGTCTTCAAACAGAATTTGTGCGGTGTCGGAAGAGTGCTGACCCAGTTTGTCTTCAACGCGGGCCACGATATAACCCGGTGTATTGGTCGGGACCCAGAATGCGCTAATACCACGCTTGCCGGCTGCTTTATCAGTGACCGCCATCACGATGCAAACATCAGCATTTTTGCCGCTGGTGATAAATTGCTTCACACCGTTCAGCACATAGTGATCACCATCGCGACGCGCAGTGGTTCTGAGTGCTGAGGCATCGCTACCCGCATGCGGCTCGGTTAGCGCGAAAGCGCCGAGCATGTCGCCGCGCGCCAGTGGCTGCAACCACTGCGCCTTCTGCGCCTCATCAGCATAGCTCAAGCCGATGCTACAGACCGGGCAGTTATTGACTGAGATGATGGTCGAGGTGCCGCCATCACCCACCGCAATTTCTTCAATCACAATCGCCAGCGCCAGATAGTCCAAGCCAGCGCCACCTTGCGCCTCCGGCACGGCAATGCCAAACGCGCCGAGTTGCGCCAGCTGCTGCAGCGCTTCGCGCGGAAAGCGGCGCTCGCGATCCCACGCAGCGGCATGTGGCAGAAGTTGCTGCTGCGAGAATTCGCGCAGTGCATCGCGGATCATGTGGTGTTGCTCTGAGAGGATCATTCAGCGAATTCGTTATTTATCAGGTCATATCAAGTCACTGGATCCCGGCCTGCGCCGGGATGACTCAATCAAGGGCATCAATCTTAAAAACGTCAGCTTTATTTATTCAATCACCAGGCTATTTTTCTTCCGTCGTAAGCTAAAAACGCCCCTGAATCCGACGGTTTCAAGGTCTCGATCACCTTGCGCATGCCCGACACACTGTCCTGCACTACGACCGTCGCACCCGGACCACCCATGTCGGTCTGTACCCAGCCCGGGTGAATCACCGCCAGCGTAAGATCGGGATAATCACGACGCGCTGAATACACCGCCATGTTGAGCGCCGCTTTCGATGCGCGATAAATCCAGGCGGTGCTGCCAGTAGCCTCAGCGATACTGCCCATGACACTGGTGATGAAAACAAAGCGGCCCTTCGCATCGGACACGAACGGCGCGAGCAAGGGCAGCGACTGCATCGCACCGAGTACGTTCGCATGCATCGCTGCATCGAAATCGGCCAAGCTTGGTGACTCAGTTGCACCTTCCCAGTTGGGCAGTACACCCGCCACATACAACGCGAGGTCGATCTTCTCGCCATCAAGACGCCATGGCAGCTCGGCCAGCGACTCGGGCTTCGTCACGTCGATCTTGATCGCATGCGCGCCCTCGTCGGTCAGCATCGCCAGCGATGCATCATCGCGCGCCGTCGCGAACACTTTCCAGCCGTCTGCACATAACTGGCGAACAAACTCGCGACCGATACCGCGCGACGCGCCGATGATAAGTGCTGTGCGCGCCATCAGAACATCTCCAAGGCGATGGCAGTCGCTTCACCACCACCGATGCACAGCGAAGCAACACCCCGTTTGCCGCCCGTCTTCTTCAAGGCCCCGAGCAAGGTAACGATGATGCGCGCGCCGGACGCGCCAATCGGATGGCCAAGTGCGCACGCGCCGCCGTGAATGTTAATTTTTTCGTGCGCGATACCATGATCATGCATTGCTGCCATCGCCACTGCGGCGAATGCCTCGTTCACTTCGAACAGATCAACATCACCCGTCGACCAGCCGGTTTTGTCATAAATTTTTTGGATGGCGCCTACCGGCGCCGTCGTGAACCAACTCGGCTCTTGTGAATGGCGAGTGTGCGCAAGAATGCGCGCGATAGGCGTTACT
>JBIKUP010000336.1:0-2663 GCA_044347535.1 Burkholderiaceae bacterium | reverse complement strand
CCAAGAGGCATAGGCCAGCAGAACCGCAGTGACTAACCATGTCACCAGATTGCCGTATTTATCCCACCAGGCTTTTAAGCTGGCGATTTGCTCTTGTTCTTCGTGATCGTATGCCATGTTTTTATAAGACTATTAATGATGGGTAGGGATTTGTCCGGCGTGAAGGTGACCGTGTTCGTGCTCCGCATCACCGACGATTTGATCGATGAGGTAGTCGACGACTTGATCGAACCCGATGTGACGCTGATTATTGGTCATGTCGGCCTCACGCAAGTGCTTGATAGTGGCCTCGCCTTTTGCCATTTCATCATCGCCCAGGATGAGCGCGTAGGCAGCGCCACTGCTATCAGCCCGCTTCATCTGAGACTTGAAACTGCCGGCGCCGCCAAGCGCTGCGCAATGTAGCACAACATCCAGACCGGCATCCCGCAAGCGCTCTCCCAGAATAAAGGCTTGCAACTGTGCTGCGTCACCCTGGTGAACCAGATACACATCGCACTGACCGGCGCTGGTAGATGCGGTGTTCGCTCGCATTAGCTCGAGCAAACGCTCGACACCCATAGCAAAACCGACTGCTGGCGTGGGCTTGCCACCAAAAATTTCGACCAGAGGATCATAGCGACCACCACCGCACACCGTGCCCTGAGAGCCTAGATGGTCGGTGATCCATTCAAATACAGTGCGGTTGTAGTAATCCATGCCGCGGACTAAGCGCGGGTTGATGGTGAAGCGGATATTGTTGGCATTGAGCAGTCGTTGCACACCGTCGAAATGCGCGCGCGACTCGTCACCCAGATAATCCAGCAGCTTCGGGGCATCATTCACCAGTTCCTGCATCGCCGGGTTCTTGGTATCCAGTATGCGCAAGGGATTGGTATGCAGACGTCGCTTTGCCTCAGCATCGAGTACGTCGCTATGTTTTTCAAAGTACGCAATCAAATCTGCACGATGCCGGTTGCGCTCTTCAGCATCACCAATGGAATTGATTTCCAGACGTATGTCACTCAAGCCAAGATCGTCCCAAAGACGCTGGCACATCATGATTAACTCGGCATCAATATCAGGGCCTGAGAAACCGATCGCCTCGGCACCAATCTGATGAAACTGGCGGTAGCGACCACGCTGCGGCCGCTCATGCCTGAACATCGGGCCCGAGTACCACAAGCGTTTAGGACCTTCGTAGGTCAGGTTATGTTCCAGTACGGCGCGTACGACACCGGCTGTACTCTCCGGCCGCAAGGTCAGCTGGTCGCCGTTCATGCTGTCGGTAAAGGAATACATTTCTTTCTCGACGATATCGGTGACGGTACCAAGCCCGCGCGCAAACAAAGCCGTGGGTTCAACAATCGGCGTACGAATTTGCTGATAGCCGTAGCTACGCAACACCGACTGCACCGTATTTTCAAACAGCTCCCACAGTGGCGCATCGTCGGGCAGTACATCATTCATGCCCTTGACCCCGAGGATTTTTTCTTTTTTAGCTTCTGCCATAACGGGTCTTCACATAATCCAGTACGATGGTTTGAAACTCTTCCGCGATACGCTCACCTCGCAGCGTGACCGACTTCTGACCATCGACAAAAACAGGCGCGGCCGGTGACTCACCGGTTCCAGGCAGGCTGATACCGATGTTGGCATGCTTGGACTCACCAGGACCGTTGACGATACAGCCCATCACAGCAACGTTCATCTCTTCCACGCCCGGATAACTGGTCTTCCACACCGGCATCTGCTCGCGCAGATAGGTTTGAATTTGATCTGCCAACTCTTGAAACACGGTGGATGTCGTACGACCGCAGCCGGGGCATGCAATCACCATCGGCGTGAATTTACGCAAGCCCATGGTCTGCAAAATTTCCTGCGCAACAATAACTTCCTTGGTTCGATCTCCACCAGGCTCGGGGGTCAACGAAACCCGTATGGTGTCGCCAATACCCTCTTGTAGCAGTACACCGATCGCTGCAGTCGATGCAACAATCCCCTTACTACCCATGCCCGCTTCGGTCAGTCCAACATGCAGCGGGTAATCGCAACGACGCGACAGCTCGCGATACACCGCGATTAGATCTTGTACGCCCGACACTTTGCAGGAAAGTACAATTCGATCACCCGGCATACCGAGCTCTTCGGCGCGCTTGGCGTTATCCAGAGCCGAGGTAATCAGCGCTTCATACATCACCACTTGTGCAGTCCATGGATCTTTACGCTGCGCGTTTTCATCCATCATTCGTGCCAGTAGCGATTGGTCGAGACTGCCCCAGTTGACGCCAATTCTCACCGGTTTGTCATATTTGTTCGCTACTTCGATCATCTGCGCGAACTGCGTATCTCGCTTTGCGCCCTGCCCCACGTTACCAGGGTTAATACGGTATTTGGAGAGCGCTTCTGCACATGCAGGATGGCGCGTCAGTAACAGGTGACCGTTGTAATGAAAATCGCCCACCAGCGGAACATCAATACCCATTTTGTCCAACTGCTCACGAATCGCTGGAACAGCTGCTGCCGCTTCTTCTGTGTTGACGGTAATGCGCACGACTTCTGAGCCAGCGCGGGCCAGTTCCTTGATCTGTATAGCGGTGCCAATGGCATCAGCGGTATCCGTGTTCGTCATGCTTTGAACAACCACAGGCGCGCCGCCGCCAACACGTACCTCTCGGTCGCCA
>JBIKUP010000337.1:0-2663 GCA_044347535.1 Burkholderiaceae bacterium | reverse complement strand
ATATTTGACACCTTGTCCGATTTTTGAGCAGCTAAGGCACTTCTGCTACCGGTTTTCGTCCAACTCGCGGTCGAACATTCAATCGGCTTTGTCCGTGCTCGTAGTTGAACGGAAATGCGATACTGGCGACAGCTATTCTGTAGAGTTCGCGCCGGCTCAAGTCGTCACACCCGGATCTTCGGCCTCAGCAGATTTGACTCGATGTACTCGCCGCAAAATATCTCTGGCTGTGAGAGATAACCATTGATGTAATCGATTGTCGCGTTGCGGAGGCGCTCGCCGCGGTTGAGTCGGCTCCGTTGCGCGCGTGTTGGCGGCGATATCTTGCCCTTGGGGAGGTGCTGACTGCGGGGGCGCCTCCATCGACCGCAGTGCCGGGCCATGGGTGCGCCATCTGATTGAGAGTGTTTCCTTTTACAATCAACAACTTGTGCGTCGGGCTAGAGGCTTGGGTGCTATACTTCACCGTTAAACCTATTCCGACGAATGCTAGAGCTGAACACCCCTATCGCCCCCGAAGCTGCCACCGCATCGCTTCCCCGTTTTGATGATTTCGGCCTTGCGCCGCCCATTCTGCAGGCGCTCGCCGAGCAGGGCTATCAACACCCCACCCCGATCCAAGCCCAAGCGATACCGGTTGTGCTGCAAGGCCGGGACGTAATGGGTGCTGCGCAGACCGGTACCGGTAAGACAGCCGGATTCTCACTTCCGATCATTCAGCAGCTGCTGCCAAACGCAAATACCAGTGCTTCACCTGCGCGCCATCCGGTGCGTGCGCTGATCTTGACGCCGACCCGTGAATTGGCTGATCAGGTAGCTGACAATGTGAAGTCGTATTCGCGCCATACGCCACTGCGATCGGCTGTCGTGTTCGGCGGTATCGATATGGCGCCGCAAACGGCAGCGCTGCGGGCGGGTGTCGAGATTCTGATCGCAACCCCAGGTCGCTTGCTTGACCACGTACAGCAGAAAACCCTCAACCTCTCGCAGACAGAAATTTTTGTGATGGATGAGGCAGATCGTATGCTCGATATGGGCTTCCTGCCAGATCTGCAGCGCATCATCAATCTGCTACCCAAGCAGCGCCAGAACCTGATGTTCTCGGCGACTTTTTCGCCGGAGATTAAAAAACTCGCCTCAAGTTTTCTGAAAAATCCTCAGCTGATTGAGGTTGCACGCAGTAATGCAACTGCCGAGCGTGTCACACAGATCATCTACAAAGTTGAAGAAGAAGCTAAGCGTGATGCGGTTGTGCATCTGCTGAAGCAGCGTGAGATCCGGCAGGTGATTGTTTTTTCCAATACCAAGATTGGTGCCTCGCGCTTGGCGCGTGAGTTGGAAAGGGCGGGTGTCAAGGCCTCGGCAATTCATGGTGATAAGACGCAAGCTGAGCGGATGGCGGCACTTGAAGCATTTAAGGCGGGTGGCATTGATGTGTTGGTCGCCACCGATGTCGCGGCTCGCGGACTGGATATTGCCGAGCTGCCATGCGTGATTAATTACGATCTACCTTACAACGCCGAAGATTATGTGCACCGTATCGGCCGTACTGGTCGCGCCGGGGCCTCCGGTGACGCGCTGTCCTTGTACTGTGAAAAAGATGCGCGCTTGCTGCTTGATATAGAAAAACTGATCAAGCAGAAACTCACACCGGTTGAGTTGGAAGATTTCCATCCGCGTAGCGCGCGCGGGGAGCGGGCCGGGCGTAGTGATCATGGCGATCGCAGCGATCGTCAGGGTGATCGTTATGCCGATCGTTCAGAACGTCGTACCGAGCGCGCACCACGTAGTGCGAGTGCGCCGATGCCGCGCAAAGAAAAAGTCGACCCATGGTTCCTCAAGCCGTATGAGCCTGCTGCACCGGCGGTGCCCGTTGAAGAGAAGCCTGTCGATCCGCGCAATACCAAGGCCGCGCCTAAGCGTGCAGCACTGCTGGGCGGTAGATCCAAGACGTAATAGATTAAGTCCGCACGAAGCGTTGTCCCCACGCGGGAATTGCCATCGTCCAAAACTCATCGACTGCGCTTGGCGTATGGCTGAGCGTCAGTCCTAAATGCTCAGAAGCCTCCATCAGTGCGTTGATCGGATTCCTTACATCGAGGGGCTGTGCGCCCGTCTGCTTGGAGAGTTTTTCTCTGCGATCATTCATCACCGCCGGTACATGCAGATAGCGTGGCGTGCTAAAGCCAAGTAGTCGCTGTAGATAGATTTGTCGTACAGTCGAATCGAGCAGATCAGCGCCGCGCACAATGTCCGTCACACCCTGCTCGGCGTCATCCACCACCACCGCGAGCTGATACGCCCAAAAACCATCAGCGCGTTTCAATACAAAATCGCCGACATGCTCGGCAAGATTTTCTGATATCAGACCCTGCCAGCGATCATCAAATTGAATCAATGCGTGTGGGTCGGTAGCAGCAGGAACACGGACCCGCCAGGCACGCGGTGTTCTACCTGGCGCCAGACCATTACGACAAGTCCCTGGATAGATCACTGCGCCATCGGCTGCCAGTGTCACCCGGGAGTCGGCAATTTCCTTGCGACTGCAGGCGCATGCATAGACCGCGCTTCCGAGTTTATCGAAGGCATCGCTGTAGCGAATTTTGCGAGTGCTTTGCCAGAGAATCTCACCATCCGAGCGCATACCGAAAGTAGCCAGTGTT
>JBIKUP010000338.1:0-2663 GCA_044347535.1 Burkholderiaceae bacterium | reverse complement strand
TCTCGCTAGGCTGCACGCGTTGTTTGCACCAACTTGCCAAAGACCCAAGGAAGCACTGGCGTATAAAATTTTGTCTCTCCTGCGAAGGCCGGAGTCCATCAAAATCAAGACAGTGGATGCCGGCCTACGCCGGCATGACGAATTAATCAGTGCCTCTCTAACGCCAGGGCTCTCGGTACGAGCGACGCTCACTCCTTTTCGTTATGTAGTCTTCGCTGTCTGACTGACGCTGCCAGATTTTCCAGCACCTGCACGCTGCTATCCCAATCGATGCAACCGTCGGTGATCGACTGACCATAGGTCAGTTCTTTACCCGCTACCAGATCCTGACGGCCGCCGACCAAGTGTGACTCGACCATCACGCCGATGATGCGGTCGTCACCCGCCGCAATTTGCTCGCCGATGTTGGCGCAGACAGGCACCTGATTCTCTGGCTTCTTCGAGCTATTGGCATGTGATGCATCGATCATCAGCTTTTGTGCCAAGCCATTCGCGCCGAGTGCGAGACAAGCCTCTTCGACACTCGCAGCATCGTAGTTCGGTGCCTTACCGCCACGAAGAATAATGTGGCAATCCTCATTGCCACCGGTGGAGACGATGGCCGAATAACCACCCTTTGTCACTGATAAAAAATGATGAGGCTGCGAGGCAGCTTTGATCGCATCGGCAGCGATTTTGATATTGCCATCGGTACCATTCTTGAATCCAACCGGGCATGACAAACCAGAGGCCAGCTCGCGGTGTACTTGCGACTCAGTGGTACGTGCGCCAATCGCGCCCCAGCTGATCAGGTCGGCGATGTATTGCGGGCTGATTACATCCAAAAACTCGGTACCTGCGGGCAGGCCGAGTGCATTAATTTTTGCTAGCAGTTCACGTGCAATACGCAGGCCGTCGTTGATGCGGAAGCTGTTGTCAAGGTAGGGGTCATTGATCAGACCCTTCCAGCCCACCGTGGTGCGTGGCTTTTCGAAATACACGCGCATCACGATTTCGAGATCATCTTTCAGGCGCTCACGCTGCTCGATCAATCGGTGTGCGTACTCCATTCCAGCTTTGGTGTCATGGATGGAGCAAGGCCCGATCACGACCATCAGGCGATCATCCTGCCCGTGCAGGATGCGGTGTAGCGCGGTACGCGCGTTCGCAGTCACCGTCGCGATTTTTTCATCGCAGGGGAATTCCCGAATCAAATGCGACGGCGGCGTTAATTCTTTCAATTCTCTGATCCTCAGATCATCAGTGCGTGGCATGGTTTCTCCAGATGTGTCTCGGGTATAGAAAACAAAAAACCGCCATCGCTGGCGGTTTTCAAGATTCGGTTCGGTGACTGCTTTTGCGCGACCTTACCGCTTCTCTACCGCCCGGGTGCCGGGGTAGTCGAAGCCGTAAAAAAAGCAAAAGCGCAGTGCAAACATGGAGCGAAAGCAGTCAGGTTGATTTAAGCGCCGATAGTGCTACAAGTCGGTGTTTTTGGCAAGACTGATGCTAAATGATTAATCAGCCGGTACCGCCGACGGTCAGGTCCTCGATCCGCAGGGTGGGCTGCCCCACGCCTACCGGTACGCTCTGACCATCTTTACCGCAGACGCCAACACCCGAGTCAAGGCGCATGTCGTTGCCGATCATGGAAACGCGATTCAGCACATCCGGACCGTTGCCGATCAGGGTAGCGCCCTTGACTGGATAGGCCAACTTGCCGTCCTCGATCATCCAAGCCTCGCTAGCCGAGAACACAAACTTGCCATTTGTGATGTCGACCTGACCACCGCCAAAGTTCACGGCGTAAAGTCCTTTTTTGACGGAGGCAATGATCTCTTCCGGATCGCGATCACCCCCTAGCATGTAGGTATTGGTCATGCGCGGCATCGGTAAATGAGCATACGACTCGCGTCGACCATTACCGGTAGCGGGCATCTTCATCAATCGCGCGTTCAAGGTGTCCTGAATATAGCCACGCAGAATACCGTCTTCGATCAAGGTGGTGCACTGGGTCGCGTTGCCTTCATCGTCCACGTTTAACGAACCGCGCCGGTCTGCGATGGTGCCATCGTCAACCACCGTGACACCTTTGGCGGCGACGCGCTCACCGATACGGCCAGCGAAGGTACTGGAGCCTTTGCGGTTGAAGTCGCCTTCCAAGCCATGACCAATCGCCTCATGTAACAACACGCCAGGCCAACCAGGGCCAAGCACGACGGTCATCGGCCCTGCTGGCGCAGGTTTTGCCTCGAGGTTGGTTAGCGCTGCATTGACGGCTTCGTTGACATACTTGTGCAGCAACTCTTCGCCAAAGTATTGGAAGTCGTAACGACCACCGCCACCGGCGGTGCCAACTTCGCGTCGGCCGTTCTGCTCGGCGATCACAGTCAGCGAGAGGCGAACCAATGGCCGAACATCTGCTGCAATCACACCATCGCTACGCACCACCAGCACCACATCATGTTCGCCCGACAAACCTGCCATGACCTGAACGATGCGCGGATCTTTGGCGCGTGCGAGGCGTTCGATTCTTTCCAGCAGTTTCACTTTGGCCGTTGCATCGAGCGAGACCACAGGGTCATTGGCGTGATACAGCGCCCGTGCCGAGCCCGGCTTGATGGATGAGGCGAGTTTGACGCGACCAGCGCCACGGCGTGCAATCGTGCGTGTTGCTTCGGCTG
>JBIKUP010000335.1:0-2666 GCA_044347535.1 Burkholderiaceae bacterium | reverse complement strand
CTCCTGGTCCTCGACGACGGCGAAATCGATGCCGGCGTTCTCGAGGACATAGGCCATATCGGCCGCAGGCGCATCTTGATACAGCGGTACCGCGATGCCGCCTAGCGACTGCGCTGCCGCCATTGCCATGTACAGGCGTGGTCTGTTGTCGCCGACGATGGCGAGATTCATGCCGCGGCCAAAGCCGAGCTCTGCCAAGCCACAGGCAAATTGTCTGATCTCATCCGCGGCCTGTGCCCACGAGATCGTCTGCCAGATACCGAGATCTTTCTCCCGGAAGGCTGGACGATGCGGGCGCGTGACAGCGTGTTGCAACATCAGTCGGGGAAAGGTTTCCCCCGACCGCTCGTTTGTCTCCACCATGGCGATTTATTGGGCTTTCGCCTGCTACCCACTGGGTGCCGGCGTAATTATTTATTAGAAAGATACGGCCGAATATTGCCTCAGTTTATCGCGGGATCAAAGCCGAGTCGCCAATTTCTGAGCGGCGCGGCCCCAAGCACCCGCCCAAGTTTTTTCTGCGCTGCAACAATCTTCTCTTTTGATGGCGATCGGCCTGTGTCGACGTGTTTTGTTTAGCATTCTCAAGCCTAGGGCAGATCAGCGTCTGATCGAGGCAACCATGGCATCACACAAGCGGTCCTCTTTCCTAGAATCGGCCCGTCCCACAAGGACAGGGTCGGCAAATCGACCTTCGATTGTTCACCTCCACTGGAACAGGAACCATTATGCAGAGATCAATGATTGCGATAGGACTTGCAGCATTTTTGGCGGCGCCGGGCTTGGTGCAGGCGCAGAATGTGTCACCCAGCAGTTATGTCAAGCTAAGCACAGGGCAGTCGAGCGCCAAGATCGACTTTTGGGGTAGTGACACTGATACCGCCAGCGGCTTGGCCGTTGGTGCGCAAGTCAGCAACAACATCGATGCCGAACTCGGCTACATCCACTTTGGCAAGGCCAAGTACACCGATGTCGGCGTCGTCGGCAACAGCTTGACCGCGAGGTCGGAAGCAGCCTATCTCGCTGCGGTGGGCCGCTACTCTCTACTCGAGGCACTTGCCGTCTATGGAAAGCTGGGTGTCGCATACAACTGGAGTAACCGCCGTGGCGTACGTGGTGGCGCGGCTTTTGACACCGATGATGATCGGTTCGGTCCCTTGGTCGGACTTGGCCTCACCTGGCGCTTCACGCCGAATTGGGCCGCCGATGTCGATTACACCTATTTCGACCATACCAGCAAGGTGGCCGGGGAGCGCTCAGATATCGATATCTGGACCGTCGGTCTCAAATACCTTTGGTGAGACTGTGCCAGTTAGAGACAGCATCTAGTAGCACAGCACGCCAATCCCGGCGTGAATGATTTACAACTCGGCAATTATCAGCCTGAAAACTTTACATAAAATCATATCGAGCTGCCGGCGTTTCGGATGCGTCGGCAGCTCGATGGTTTTCGGTATTTTATTTAAAAGGATTTCAGATGAAAAAAACCGTATTGGCTGCGCTGCTTGGTGCGGCGCTATGCTCGCCTTGGCCGGCGCTTGCTGAAAGCAGCTATCTTAAAGTCAGTGTCGGGCAGTCCCGCTACGGGAATCCGCTCGACACTGATTCCGAGAGGGCGCTGTCACTGGCCTACGGGGCCGCGCTGGACCCAACCTGGGGGTACGAGGTGGGCTATATCCACTTTGGCAACCTCAGGCAGGGTGTGCCCGGGTTATCTCTTACCAATCGCTCACAAGCCTTATTTGGCGCTGGCGTAGCGACGCTACCCATCAACTCGGCGACGCGAGTCTATAGCAAGGTTGGTCTGGCAGCGGTCAATACCAAGGTCAGTTTCGATGTGGGCTATGTGGGATCTGTGGCGGATTCGCGCACCAGCGCGAATTTGATGGCAGGCCTTGGTCTCGATTACAAGTTCTCGCCCCAGCTCGCTGGGAATATTGAGTATCAGTATTTCGGTTACGCCAATCAGCTGGCGACGAACTTAAGCGCCTGGACCGTCGGATTGAAATATGGATTCTGAGTCGAACTAACACACGCTCCGCCTGACCGTACGGAGCAACGCGCGGTCAGGGGCCTGCCCACCCGATTAACCTACCTGCCGCAGTTCGGCAATGGCATGCTGCAATGCCGCAGCAATTGACGGATCAGCCGGGGTATGGGTGCCCCGCTCAACAAACACCAGACGCGCCTTCGGGTTTGCAGCTGTTAACTTCATGGCGTTTTCCGGCGGACAGATCAGATCGTGGGTGCCGTGAATAATCACCATCGGCTTGTCGCGCATTGCCGCGGCTGCCTGTAGCAAATCGGCTTCCGTACAAAAACAATGCTGTGACAGGTAGTGCGCCTGCAAGCGGTACTTACCTAGGGTGCGCGCTGACACAGGCGCGTCTGTTTTTGTGGATGTAGTCGGTGAATCCAGTTTCCCATCCATCGCGCGCATTAACGCCGTCTCATAGTTGGACCAACGTAGCGCAGCATCGTTAGCCGCTGCAGCGTCATTACCCAGCAGTCCATGCGATAGTGTGCGCAGCACATCTGTTTGCTGCGCTTCACTCCAGCCGTGGGTCATTTGAGCCCAAGCCACGGGAACCATTGCTCGCAGTGACTGAAAAAACCATCGCAGCTCGCGCTCGCTCGCTAAAAAGCTGCCGCGCAACACCAGCCCA
>JBIKUP010000334.1:0-2668 GCA_044347535.1 Burkholderiaceae bacterium | reverse complement strand
TTGCCGGGGTAACCCTCAGCATATTTATTGGTCAACTGCGAGCCTTGCGCTGCCATGACTGCTGGCGAAGCGTAGTTCTCGGAAGCGATCAGCTCGATATGCTCTTGCTGGCGCTCATTCTCTTGTTGAATCGCTGCCCACAACTCAGGGTCAACGGCGGCAATAGTGTGCTGGCTGGAAAACATTAGGAGGCTCCCATGGGTACGACAAATGTTGAGTAATCAGATACAGACTGCGGGTACAGACTGCCGAATCGGCAATGGCACAGGCTTTTCAGTGTTCGCGGGAACCAGTCAACCGAGGCTGGATGGGGGCGCCCGATCTTGCAGGCCGCCCGCGCGCTCGGATCGGAAGCTTGTCGCGCCGGTAGGCTGGCGCGGTAAATCCGGTCTAACGAGGCAGAAAGCGTTGAAATTCTAGAGGACACAGGGCCTTTCAGCAAGGATGAAAGCCGGCTTTTGCCGGCCTTTTCCGCTAAAATCAGGCGGTTGACCTGCCTCCGGTCGATTCGGAACTCTTCATGATCGTACTTGTAACGGGTGCCAGCTCCGGTTTCGGTGCCGCTATTGCGCGTAGATTTGTCCGCGAGGGGCACCGCGTCATCGCCGCCGCCCGGCGCACCGACCGCCTGGAGTCGCTCGCCAAAGAACTTGGTCCGCAATTACTCCCGCTGGAACTTGATGTCACTCGCAAGGCGTCTATCGATGCCATGCTGGCCGGATTACCGCCAGATCTGCGTCAAATTGATGTGCTCGTCAATAACGCCGGTCTGGCGCTTGGCCTCGAGTCAGCGCAGGAAGCGCATCTGATCGATTGGGAAACCATGATCGCGACTAACTGCCAAGGCTTGGTCTGGATGACCCGAGCGCTGCTGCCGCAAATGGTGGCACGTGGCAGCGGGCTGGTCATCAATATCGGCTCGGTGGCGGGCAGCTACCCCTACCCCGGCGGTAATGTGTACGGTGCCAGTAAGGCCTTTGTTGAGCAGTTCACGCTCAACCTGCGTGCTGATCTGGTGGGTACCGGCGTGCGTGCCACCAATCTTGCACCGGGCATGTCGGGTGGTACGGAGTTTTCCAACGTGCGCTTCAAAGGCAATGATGATGCTGCCGCCAAAGTTTACTCAGGTACACAGCCCCTCACGGCCGATGATGTTGCCGAAGCAGCCTACTGGGTAGCAACGCTGCCGGCGCATATCAACATCAATCAAATCGAGATGATGCCAACGTGTCAGGGATTCTCGGCGTTTACCGTTAAGCGCAACGGATGAGTACGGCATTTCGGTGGCCGGTTCGGGTTTTTTATGAAGACACTGATACCGCCGGCATCGTTTACTACGCAAACTATTTGAAATTTTTTGAGCGCGCCCGCACTGAATGGTTGCGTGCGGCCGGCATCAACCAACGCGAGTTATCAGACACTGTGCAACGCGCTTTCGTCGTGACCCATAGTACGATCGATTACCATGCGCCAGCACGACTAGATGATCAACTCGAGCTCACCGTTATGGTCGAAAAACTGGGAAGAGCATCGGTGAATTTCAGACAACAGGCCTGGCTCAATAGTCCCGATGATCCACCCAAGCTGATTTGCAGTGCGTATGTGCGTGTCGGCTGTGTCGATACTGTAACGCTGCGTCCAGCGCCATTGCCGACTGATGTCGCTGACCGACTTCGAAGATAACAACAACCCATCACTCATCATGACCGTCACCCAAGATCTATCGTTCGTCTCGCTGATTAGTAATGCATCACTGCTTGTACAGTTGGTGATGGCGCTACTCGCGCTGGTGTCGCTCATGAGCTGGTTCTACATCTTCAGAAAATTATTTTCAGTTCGTAATGCAAAACGGCAAACTGCCGAGTTCGAGGCCGCGTTCTGGTCTGGCGCTAATCTCAATGCGTTGTATGAAGAAGTCACCGCTAGTCGCCGACGCACCGGTGGCGGCGCGCTTGAGCGTATCTTCGAAGCGGGGATGGAAGAGTACAAAAAAGCGCGCGTCTCTTTCGGTGGCAAGAACATTGATACTGGCGTGTTAATTGATGGCGCACGCCGTGCCATGCGTGCAGCCTATCAGCGTGAGATGGATGCGCTCGAGCAGCACCTAGCTTTTCTTGCATCAGTCGGCTCAGTGTCGCCCTATGTGGGGCTGTTCGGTACGGTGTGGGGCATCATGAATTCTTTCCGCGGCCTCGCCAACGTACAGCAGGCTACCTTAGCAGCAGTTGCGCCCGGTATTGCGGAAGCCTTGATTGCCACCGCGATTGGCTTGTTCGCAGCCATCCCCGCAGTCGTTGCCTACAACCGCTATTCGCATGATGTCGATCGAATCGCTATCCGATTCGAAAGCTTCATCGAAGAGTTCTTGAATATCTTGCAGAGGCAGGCGCGCTGATATGAGCACTAACTCGTCCATGCGTGGTGGGCGTACCCGGCGCTTCAAAGCCGAGATCAACGTCGTGCCTTACATCGACGTGATGCTGGTGCTTCTAGTGATCTTCATGGTGGTGGCGCCCATGATTCCGCCAACAGAAATAAAATTGCCGAAGGCGGGGCAATCTACCCAGCCACCGACTGACTATATCGAGATCGAGTTGCGCGCGAACGGCGCAGCCAGTGTGGGTATCCACGGCCAAAAATTCACCAAAGTCAGCAACCGCGTGCAACT
>JBIKUP010000333.1:0-2669 GCA_044347535.1 Burkholderiaceae bacterium | reverse complement strand
TTTCGATGTGCGTGAAGGTCTGGATCATACAAACTTGATCGATTTATTCCAATGGAGTGAGGAAGATTTTGAGCTGTGGCTTGAAGGTAACCCCATCCGGCGCATTGGCCATGTTCGATGGTTACGCAATATTGCAGTGGCACTCGGCAATGCCGCGTCGCAGAAACCTGGGGATCAGGGTATCGTGGCAGCACTACGCTCCCGTGAGCATCACCACTCAGAACTGGTGCGTGAGCATGTGGCTTGGGCTTTGGCGCAGCATGCACCTGTTGATAGTGCATAGGTTTGAGATGAACAAGGCAACACCATGAGTGAAGTGACACCCAGTCTGTTCACAGCCGTGGTTGCGGCCCCGTTTGGTCGTATGGGTATACGTCTTGAGTCGGGTGATCTACGCGAACTGGTGTACCTGCCAGCGGCCTATGAATTACGCACACCACGTGATGCACTCAGCCGCGAAATAGCAGCGCAGTTGAAGGCATATTTCAAGCAGCCAGATTTTGAATTCGCACTACCGCTACCCGAAGTCGGTACCGAGCATCAGCGCAAAGTTTGGAAGCAAATATCAGCGATACCCTGCGGCGCAGTACTGACCTACGCGCAGGTCGCGCGCCGAATCGGCTCCGCGCCGCGCGCGGTCGGGCAGGCTTGCGGTGCGAACTGGTTCCCTTTGATCATTCCGTGCCATCGGGTCACCGCGGCAAATGGTATTGGTGGCTTTGCGCGTCATGACAGCGGTTTTCATCAAGAGGTGAAACGCTGGTTACTGTGGCATGAGCGCGTACCGGGATACTGTTAATGGCCAGTCCTAAATCTCAAGCCAAGGCTAAAATCCAGCCAAAGGCCAAGACCAAGCCCGCGCCACTGCCCGCGCCATCGCAACCGCAACCGCAACCGCTTTCTCCAGAGCGCCCCGGGCAAGCCGTGATCGATGAGTTCTGCGATGCGCTTTGGCTGGAAGATGGGCTGTCAAAAAATACCCTTGAGGCTTACAAACGCGATATGTTGCTGTTTGCCGCTTGGCTAAAAGAACAGCGCAGCAAAAATTTGCATGACGCTGTAGATACCGACCTCAGCGCTTATTTCGCATTTCGTCATGCGGATACGAAAGCAAGCACGGCGAATCGCCGGCTAACCGTATTGAAGCGCTTCTATCAGCACGCGCTTCGTCAGCATCGCGTTGCTGCTGACCCATGCCTCAAATTGCGCTCGGCCAGGCAGGCGCCGCGTTTCCCTAAAACTCTATCCGAGCAGCATGTCGAGTCACTGCTGGCAGCGCCTGATGTCAATACAGCCTTGGGTTTGCGCGATAGAACCATGCTAGAGCTGATGTATGCCAGCGGATTGCGGGTATCGGAGTTGGTGTTGTTGAAGACGGTCGAGCTGGGCATGAATGAAGGCGTGTTGCGCGTAACGGGCAAAGGCAATAAAACCCGTCTGGTACCTTTTGGTGAAGAGGCGCGGGGTTGGATAGAGCGCTATTTGTCTGAGGCGCGCACCAGTATTTTGGGAGGAAAAATCGCTGATGCTTTGTTCGTTACGTCCCTTGGCGGCCCAATGACGCGGCAGATGTTCTGGACGCTGATCAAGAAGTACTCGCAACGTGCGAGCATCAATGCGCCCTTGTCACCGCATACACTGCGTCATGCGTTTGCAACGCATTTGTTGAATCATGGCGCAGACTTGAGAGTAGTTCAGCTACTGCTCGGTCATGCCGACATCTCGACAACACAAATTTATACGCATGTTGCGCGCGAGCGTCTGAAGAAAATACATCAGATGCATCACCCTAGAGGATAATGCGGGCCATTGGAAAGTCTTTAGGTAACGCTTTAGGTAAAGCAGTGGTCTGATTCGGTTGGAGATGCTCGTCATGATTGGTTTGAATTCGTTGATATTTGCAGGTGCTGCCTATCTGATCGGCTCGGTATCGTTTGCGATTGTGGTCAGCAAGATTTTCCGCTTGGCTGATCCGCGCACCTTCGGCTCTGGTAACCCGGGTGCTACCAATGTACTCAGAACCGGCAATAAAGCTGCTGCTGCATTGACCCTGCTGGGTGATTGCGTGAAAGGTGTGGTGCCGGTAGCGCTGGCAGTTTATTTTGATGAGCGGCTAGCGCTGGGCGATGCTGGCATTGCCCTGGTATCTATCGCCGTGTTCGCTGGGCATTTATGGCCGCTGTTTTTTCGCTTTAAGGGCGGCAAAGGCGTTGCTACGGCGCTGGGTGTTTTACTGGGACTGAATCCGATACTGGGGTTGGCGACTTTATCGACCTGGATCGTGATCGCCTACGCGTTTCGTTACTCGTCATTGGCCGCATTGATCTCGGCACTATTCGCGCCGTTCTACTACACGCTGCTGTTTGGATTAAATCCGATCGGCTTTGCCGTCGTGGTGATGAGCGCGCTGTTAATCTGGCGACACCGGAGCAATATCGGTAACCTGATTGCAGGCAAAGAAAGCAAAATCGGCAAGAAATAAGAAAATACCAAGCAAGAACTAGCCAAGAACTAGGCAGTTCATTCTTATTCTGGTGAGTTGCGATCCCCGCCTATCTCATCACATCAATCGCATCAATCGTATCAATCGCATCCAATGGCCAGCGCGGCTTCACATTGAAGCTGTAGTCATGACTGCCTACCGCCAACTTGTTTTTCAGGCGCAGCGC
>JBIKUP010000332.1:0-2680 GCA_044347535.1 Burkholderiaceae bacterium | reverse complement strand
AAGCGGTGGATGGTTTGCCTTGTGTGTCGATTGATGAGATTTTCCGATCAGTAGAGGCAGGTACCGCTGAATTTGGTGTGGTGCCTGTTGAAAACTCGACCGAAGGCGCGGTCAACCGTACGCTAGATTTGTTGATGCGTACTACGCTCAGTATTAGCGGCGAGGTAGCATTGCCAGTGCAGCATAGCTTGATGACGCGTACCGGAACCATGGAGGGTGTGACGCGTGTTTGTGCGCACTCGCAAGCGCTGGCCCAGTGTCAAGCTTGGTTAAACGAGCACTACCCGCAGCTTGAGCGACGCGCGGTGGCGTCGAATGGTGAAGCAGCCCGCATGGCAAGCGAAGAGGCGGGTGTTGCGGCGATTGCTGGCGACATGGCGGCGCGGCGTTACAGCCTTGCGATTGCCCATGCGCATATTCAAGACGACCCGCATAACCGAACCCGTTTTTTTGTCGTCGGTACGCTGCAGCCGGGTCCTTCAGGTCGTGATCAGACCTCCTTGCTGCTGTCGGTACCCAACAAATCTGGTGCCGTCTATGAACTGCTGGCACCGCTGGCGCGGCATGGTGTTTCGATGACGCGTTTCGAGTCGCGTCCCGCGCGAACTGGTCGCTGGGAGTATTTTTTCTTCGTCGATATCGAAGGCCATGCGCACGATGCCAAAGTGGCCGAGGCACTCGCCGAGCTGCAGACGCAAGCCGCTTTCTTTAAAGTGCTGGGCTCTTACCCGCACGCTGCCTGAACTTACTGGATACGCTTGCCATGATGAACTTTGGTCCTGATTACGTTCGCGCTATCGCGCCCTACCAAGGCGGTAAGCCAATCGCTGAAGTCGCACGCGAATTCGGTCTCGATGAAGCGAATATCGTCAAGCTGGCCTCGAACGAAAATCCGCTCGGTATTCCTGAGTCGTCGCGGCGTGCAATGCAGCAGG
Source organism: Burkholderiaceae bacterium (assembly GCA_044347535.1). GTDB lineage: Bacteria > Pseudomonadota > Gammaproteobacteria > Burkholderiales > Burkholderiaceae_D > Pernthalerella. Next base: position 1,745 of record JBIKUP010000332.1, on the reverse strand, counting down.
CCTTCGCCGATCTTGCGCGTTATCCGGACTCCAATGGTTTTGATCTCAAAGGCGCTATTTCAAAGAAATTCGACGTGCCGACTGATTGGATCACGCTCGGTAATGGCAGCAACGATATTCTCGAACTCGCGGCGCGGGCGCTGGTGCAGCCGGGCCAGTCAGTGGTTTACTCGCAGTACTCATTTGCTGTGTATCCGTTGGCGACGCAGGCTGTCGGCGCGCGCGCCATTGTGGTGCCGGCGAAAAATTTTGGGCATGACCTGGGTGCAATGGCCGCTGCGATTACACCAGACACTAAATTGCTGTTTGTCGCCAATCCCAATAACCCGACCGGCACCATCGTCGGTGGTGAGCAAATCGCTGCTTTGCTAAAGCAAATACCGTCATCGGTAGTGGTGGTGCTGGATGAGGCTTACACCGAATACTTGCCGCCCGAGCTGCGTTATGACGCACTGGCGTGGGTTCGGCAATACCCGAACCTGATTGTTTCTCGCACTTTTTCCAAAGCCTATGGGCTTGCGGGTTTGCGTGTCGGGTTTGGCATTGCGCAACCCGGCCTGACCGATTTGTTGAATCGTATTCGTCAACCTTTCAATGTGAACTCGCTGGCGCAAGCGGCCGCAGTCGCGGTGTTGAACGACGATGCTTACCTGCAGAAAAGTGCGCAGCTGAATGCAGACGGCTATCGCCAGATCACTGGCGCGTTTGCGCAGATGGGTATCGAATTCGTGCCGTCGTACGGCAACTTTGTTTTGTTCCGCGCGGGTGATGATGAAGGCGCTGGCGCGCGAGTAAATCTTGAATTGCTGAAAAAAGGCGTGATCGTGCGCCCCGTGGGTAATTACGGTTTGCCGCAGTGGTTGCGTGTTTCTATCGGCCTGCCGAATGAGAATGCGGCATTCATCGATGCGCTGAAGGCCATACTCGGTTGATGCCGGGTTCAATGTCATCGCCAATGCAAAGCGCTTCGCCACCCCCCTTGCAGTCTTTCAATCGCATTGTTGTCTTTGGTGTCGGTTTGATTGGCGGCTCGTTTGCGCTTGCCTTGAAGCAGGCGCATGCGGTCAAAAAAGTGATCGGCGTGGGGCGTCGCGCTGAGACATTACAGCGCGCTCAAGCGCTCGGCATCATCGATGAGATTGGCGGTGCTACGTCGGTGTCGGGCGCTGATCTGGTGCTGATCGCAGCGCCGGTGGCGCAGACCGAGGCGTTGTTGCGCGAACTGGCGCCGCACCTACAAGCCGGAACCGTGGTGACTGACGCGGGTAGTACCAAAGGCGATGTAGTGCAGGCAGCGCGTGCAGCGCTTGGCGACAAGATTGCGCAGTTCGTGCCTGGCCATCCGATTGCAGGTCGTGAGCAGAATGGCCCGGAGGCAGCACTCCCCGCACTTTATCGCGGCAAGAAAGTAGTGCTGACGGCTTTACCCGAAAATTCCCCAGCAAGCATTGCGACTGTGGCTAGTGCCTGGCAGCACTGTGGTGCACACATCCATCATCTCGGTGCTGAAGAACACGATGCGGTGTTCGCGGCGGTGAGTCATCTGCCGCATCTGCTCGCTTACGCGCTTGTCGATGACATCGCCGCTCGCACTAATGCGGATCGTCTGTTTCAATACGCGGCTAGCGGCTTTCGTGACTTCACCCGTATTGCTGGTTCTTCACCTGAAATGTGGCGCGATATTTCACTAGCAAACCGCACTGCACTACTTGCTGAATTAGACGCCTACACCGCACAGTTATCGA
>JBIKUP010000364.1:0-2685 GCA_044347535.1 Burkholderiaceae bacterium | reverse complement strand
CTTTGAGCGCCACATCCGCGAAGAAGAGATGGTGATTCACCACGACCCCATCGGCCTGCTGCGCATCACGTCTGGCCTTCATAACGAAGCAATCCTGGTAGTGTTTGCACTCGGCACCGGCACAGTTATCGCGGGTGGACGTCACCAGATTCCATACCGAGGCATTTTCAGGGACACGCGATAGCTCGGATTTATCACCGCTACGCGTAGTCTTGATAAAGCGTCCAATCTCGCGCAAATAGCCAACATCCTCACGCGCCGTCAGCCGTCCGTTTTGTAGCGTCCGGTCGAAGTGAAAATGGCAAACATAATTCGCGCGCCCCTTGAGCAGCGCAATACTCACCGGTGCATTCAGTGCCTTACGCACGACCGGTATATCGCGCAGGAAGAGCTGGTCTTGCAGGTTGCGAGTGCCGGTCGAGACAATCACCTTGCCACCCCAAAGCAAAGCAGGTACCAAGTAAGCGAAGGTCTTACCGGTACCCGTGCCGGCCTCGGCCAGCAGTGTGGATTGCGTCGAGATTGCCTGCGCCACTGCGCGAGCCATATCAGCCTGCGACTGCCTTGGTCGGAAGTCGGTTATTTGCTCGGCGAGTCGACCGGTTGCGGAAAACAATGCATCGACCTCGGCATCATGGATGCCGACAGAATCGGTGGTGGCAGGTGTTTCGATCAAAATGCGATAGGTCGTCAGGCAGGGATGTCAGGAACCAGCAGCATTTTAAACTGCAGTATCTGATCCTTGAGTTGCAGCTTGCGTTTCTTCAAGCGCGTGAGCAGTAAGTCATCTCGGTTGGGCAGGTCGGCCAGACGCGCGATCGCTTCGTCGAGATCGCGATGTTCAATCTCCAACGCGACAATACGTTCCTGTAGTTGCTCAGGGTCGAGGCTCATCTGCGGGTACTGATTCGTTGGGCGGGGTGCCGGACGCAGGCTCACCCGTTCCGGCATTCTCAGCCTTACGAGCAGAACCGGTGATGGAGATTGATTTGGCACGTTGTTCAGCGGCGCGACGCTCACGCTCGGCGACAGCGCGGTCTCGCTCGGAAGCGCGCTCGCGTCGTAACAGGGCATTGGCCTCCACTTCGACGCGACGGACTGCCTTATTCGCGCGCCGCTCGCTATCGCGTAAATCATTCAGACAGGACGAGGTAAAAAAATCCTCGTAGCATTGCAAGCGCTGAGAAGCGATTCGGCGTTCAATTTCAGCACGGGCAACCGGCACCAGAGCGAGTGCGGCATTGGCGCGTTCAATCGTATCAATCGACTTCGGTGGGAATTGGGTCACCAAAGCCTGCTCGGCGGCGCTAGTCGTAGCGCCTGTTGCAGCGCCTGCTGCAGCGACAGGCTGCGCGCCGACGATTGTGCAGCATAGCGACAAGGCAGCGACAACAGTCAACGCCGAAAACTTTTTTCTCAGTGCCAAAAATATCCCGTTTCGCTCAATCAGTAGTTTCTCTGATCATTGTCGCTGCCGACTGTCGACGCTCGCTCTCTTTGTATTCGCGAGATTGCATCTCGACGATACGCGATACCGCGCGCTGAAACTCGGTGGCAAAACTACCCTCGGTGAACAGCAGCTCTGGCGCAACTTCTGCCGATATCAGCAACTTGATCCGGTGGTCGTACAGCACATCCACCAGCCAAGTGAATCGACGCGCCTCGGAGGCCATTTCAGCCGACATCTTTGGCACGTCCGACAAAATCACCGTGTGAAATCGGTTCGCTATCTCTAGGTAATCATTTTGAGAACGCGCGGTACCACACAAGGTCGCAAAATCAAACCAGACTACCCCACCAGCGCGCCGTATGCAACGCAGATCTCGCGATTCTATCCTGATCTTGGGATCGTCCTCAGCGGCCCCAGCGAGATCGAAAAAAGCGTGCTGCAGCGCTTCGGCAGAGGCTGCACCGAGTGGTGCGTGGTAAGCCGAGACCTGCTCCAGGATGCGCTTGCGATAATCTGTCCCGGCGTCGACATTCAGAACGTCGAGCTTGTCTTTAAGTAGCGCGATCGCCGGCAGCAGTCGGTCGCGATGCAAGCCATCGGGGTACAGCGCATCGGGCGCGTAGTTGGAGGTCATCACAAACGACACGCCATGATCAAACAAGGGCTGCAGCAGGTTGTACAGAATCATCGCATCCGCGATATCGGAGACATGAAATTCATCAAAACAAATCAGCCGGTAGCGCTGCGCAATTTGCTCGGCCACGACCAACAAGGGATCTTCCACATCTTTCTGCTCGTCCAGCGCATGGTGCACTTCGCGCATGAACTCATGAAAATGTACGCGTGTCTTGCGCTGCACTGGCACGACCGCATGAAAACAATCCATTAGAAATGATTTGCCACGGCCAACACCGCCCCAGAGATACACACCGCGCGGGATATCTGGATGCCGAAGTAATTTGGTGAGACGAGTCGAGCGTTTGGAACGGTAAGCTACCCATTCGTCAAACAAGCGCTGCAGACGATCAACTGCTGCTCGCTGCGAAGGGTCTGCACTGTAGTCGCGCTCAGCGAGGGAAAGCTCGTAATACTCTGTGACGTTCATTTCGCGTCGCCGAGCGGGGTTAAGTCGACCGTGAGTTGCGCAGGATAGCGTTGCCGCACTGAGCCCAAAGGAAAACCGAACCCCATCGACATCCCCATGCCACTCGCGCTACCAAAACTACCACCACCAA
>JBIKUP010000331.1:0-2688 GCA_044347535.1 Burkholderiaceae bacterium | reverse complement strand
TTGGCATTTAGCATCGCACTCTGCGCTTCGCTAAGGTCGCGATGGGTGTCAATTAGCAGCTGATAAAAATCATCGCCCGGCGAAAAATCGCGAAAGTAGCGTTTGCCGGGTTCATGAAAATTCGGCTCGGTGATCAGCGACATCATCATTCCTCAACAAAACTAGCAGTAGCTCGTGCAACAGCGGCGACGATGCGCGACGCCTCGGGTTCACGCCAGCGCGCAGCTACATGCTGGTCAGGTCGCGCCAGATAGCAGGTGCCATCTCTCGCATCGTAACGCGTGAAGGCAAGGCCTTCATGGTCAAGTAGTACGTTCAAGCCCGGTGCATTTCCTCGGTGCGCAATCACCAGTGTCTCAATCGGTATCGTGGCATGCGCTAAGCCAAGTAGCTGGTGCTGCATGGACTCAGGTAGGGAACTCGCATCATCACAGAAAAGTAGTAGCTGAAATTGGTCGCCACATTGATCGATCAGCCAGGCCGGTTTGCCATCCCGCGTCAGCGGTGCATCATCCATCGGCGCGCCGGGCAGCATGTCACCGCTGAAGGGCTCGCTATCTGGCGTATTGAGTATCGAGTCGGTCAGGAAGCTCGGCACGGATAGCCGCCCGGAATTCACCAACTTGCGTGCGAAGGGCAATGTGCGTGATAGCTCCAGCACCGCGTTACGAAAGGTCTGGCTCACTGGTCCTTTTGGGGTAATGAAGTCGGTGGAGCGGGTTGAGTTTAGGAGGTTCTCGTCAGCGCCAAAGCCGCGTTCATCGGTATAGGTATCGAGCAGACGCACAGGTGCGCGGCCATTCATCACTAGCTTGAGTTTCCAGATCAGGTTATCGGCATCTTGCACGCCAGAGTTTGCCCCACGTGCACCGAAGGGTGAGACTTGGTGTGCAGCGTCACCGGCAAACAAGCAGCGGCCATGGCGGAAGTCGCGCATGCGACGGCACTGAAAGGTATAAACGCTGACCCACTCGAGTGTGAACTCGCGGTCATCACCCAGCATGGCTTTGATGCGGGGGATGACACGCTCGGGTTGTTTTTCTAGTTCAGGGTCTGCGTCCCAGCCCAGCTGAAAATCAATGCGGTACACATCATCCGCTTCGCGATGCAGCAGTACCGACTGATTCGGGTGAAACGGTGGGTCGAACCAGAACCAGCGCTCGGCAGGAAAATCCGCTTTCATGATCACATCGGCAATCAGAAAGCGATCCATGAAGACCTTGCCCTCGACATCCAATCCAAGCATGGAGCGCACCGGGCTTCGCGCGCCATCAGCAACAATCAACCAGTGTGCTTCAATGCTGTAATTGCCTTGCGGTGTGGCGACATCAAGTTGCACGTGATCATCTTGCGGCGATACTGCGGTCACTTCATTTTTCCAGCGAATCTGCACACCCGCATCGAGTGCGCGTTTCACCATGTACTCTTCTAAATAGTACTGCTGCAAGTTGACCATGCCCGGCCGCTTGGAGCCGGTCTGTGGTCGCAGGTTGAAGTTGAAGACTTCTTCTTCTCGAAAGAAGGTGCGGCCCACATCCCAGCCCACACCTTTGGCAGCTACCGGGTCACCGCAACCGAGTCTATCCAGAATCTCCAAGGTACGTTTGGCATAGCAAAGCCCGCGCGATCCGACCGAGACGGTATCGTCTTCATCCAACAGCAAAACAGGGATGCCATGTTTGCGGGCGTCGATCGCTGCCGCTAAGCCAACCGGTCCGCAGCCGATTACGATCAGCGGATGACGCACAGTCTCACCGCCACTCAGCTCTGGCGGTGGTGTGAAGGCAAATGATTGATATCGGTAAGCCTGATGCATCGTCAGTCTTGCAGCGCGTGCCACATCTCTTTATCGCGCTCGGCTGTCCAGATACGCGGGTGCTTGATGCCGCTGGCCTCATCCACGGCGCGCGTCACATCAAACGGCAGACAGTGTTCGTAAATGAATACATGGCCAAACTTATGGTCCATCTTGCTGCGCGCATGCTTCATCGCGCCCTTTAGATCTAGACCCTGTGAAACCGCTTCTTTGGCTGAACTCAGCAAAGTACTTACAAAGTCTTTTGTGTAGTCGATACCTTGGTTGACTTCTTGCGGATTCATCAACGCCGGACCACGTCCGGGGACGAGTTTGTCGGCATTCATCGCGCGCAGTACTTCCAGAGTGTGCGGCCATTCTTCGAGCTGTGCGTCACCGGTGTAGGCGGCCGCGCCGTATTCGACCAGGTCACCCGAGAACAATACCTTTTGCGAAGGTATCCAGACAATCGTGTCACCCTTGGTGTGGCCCATGCCGACATGCATGATCTTCACTTCGAGCTTGCCCATGAACAGCGTGATCTCTTTTTCAAAGACCAGTGTTGGCCAGGTCAGGCCGGGCACGGTTTCAACGCCAGCAAACAGACGCGGGAATCGATCGATCTCCGAGTGCATATCCTGCTCACCACGCTCGATGATGAGTTCGTAGGTGCCTCGCGAGGCGATGATCTGCTGCGCACCCTCATTGAAGTAGGCAGATGCGCCCAACACCCGCACTGCGTGATAGTGGGTGAGGGTGACGTATTTAATCGGCAGATCCGTGATGTCTCGGATGTGCTTGATGAGCGACTGCGCCATCGCCGGCGTGGCGGTGGTGTCAATCACCATGACGGAATCATCACCAATGATCACACCCGAGTTCGGGTCGCCCTC
>JBIKUP010000018.1:0-10529 GCA_044347535.1 Burkholderiaceae bacterium | reverse complement strand
CCGTCGATCTGCCCGTGGCGTTTCTGGGTGCGCTGTACGCGGGTGTGGTCCCGGTGCCGGTCAATACCTTGCTCACCGCAGAAAACTACGGCTACATGCTCACTCACAGTGACGCAAAAATGATCGTGGTGTCAGATGCGCTAAGAAGCACCGTCGATCCAGCCGTGTCGGCATGTGGTCACCCGCTGAAGATCGTCGTGTCTGGCGCGCTTGCCAATGATCGAGACATCGCTTTCTCGAGCTTACTGGCACAGCCACCCATGCCACAGCCCGCAGATACGCACGCCGATCAGTTCGCATTTTGGCTGTACTCCAGTGGCTCTACCGGACAACCTAAAGGCACCGTTCATAGTCACGCTAATCTGTACTGGACTGCCGAGTTGTATGGCAAGCCGGTGCTCGCTCTTAACGAACATGATGTCGTGTTCTCGGCTGCCAAGCTGTTCTTCGCTTATGGCCTCGGCAATGCACTCACCTTTCCGCTGTCGGTCGGTGCCACTGTCGTGTTGATGGCAGAGCGTCCGACGCCGAATGCGGTCTTCGAGCGACTGATCAAGCAGCAGCCTACGGTGTTTTATGGTGTACCCACGCTGTATGTCGCGATGCTGGCCGCCGATGCTTTACCGGATCGCAATCAACTCAAGTTGCGCCTTTGTGTATCTGCGGGTGAGGCTTTGCCACGTGAGGTCGGTGAGCGATTCAGTGCGCAGGTCGGTTGCGACATTCTGGATGGTCTTGGTTCGACTGAGATGCTGCATATCTTTCTCTCAAATCGCAGCGGTGCCGTGCGTTACGGCACTTCTGGCACGCCAGTCCCTGGCTACGAGATGGCGATACGCGATGAACATGGGCAGCCAGTGGCCGTAGGCGATATTGGTGATCTCTACATCAAAGGTCCTAGCGCAGCACTGTTGTATTGGAATAGTCGCGATAAAAGTACCGCTACTTTTCAGGGTGAGTGGGTTAAAAGCGGTGACAAATACACGGTGGATGTGGATGGCTTCTACAGCTACGCCGGGCGCAGCGATGACATGCTCAAGGTCAGCGGGCAGTATGTCTCGCCGATAGAGGTTGAGTCTGCGTTAATGGCACATGAGCAGGTGCTCGAATGTGCCGTGGTAGGACAAACGGATGTCGACGGCCTAACCAAGACAGTCGCGTATGTTGTACTGCACGAATCCGATGCTGCCAATGATGAGTTGGCAAATACATTGAAGGCTTTTGTAAAAAATCGCCTTGCACCGTTCAAGTATCCGCGTGAGATTCATTTCATTCGCGAACTACCGAAAACAGCGACCGGGAAAATTCAGCGTTTCAAACTTCGCGAGCAGGATGTCGGCTAAGCTCGACATCGATTGGTGCGGTCGAGAGATCGCGATCGAGTATCGCTGGATCGATGTAGGCGGTATGGGCAACCGAGACGTTGCGGTCACTGCGGACGGTACGTTAAACGCAGAAGATACGGCCAATACAGATAACGCAAGCGATACGGCCGCCGAACAACCAGTCATAGTTTTCCTGCATGAGGGCTTGGGATCGGTCTCGCTTTGGAGAGACTTCCCTGATCAATTGTGCGCGCGTATTGGTATGCGCGGTCTGGTTTACTCACGACCGGGCTATGGCAAATCAACACCGCGTAGCGCAGATGAGTATTGGGCCGCTGACTTCATGCATCTGCAAGCGTATGAGGTATTGCCGACGCTACTAACGCATCTGAACGTAAAAAACCCCTGGTTGTTCGGCCATAGCGATGGCGCTTCGATCGCTCTGCTATACGCAGCGCAATTCCCCGCAGCGCTGCGCGGGGCGATAGTGGTGGCACCGCATCTGTTCGTCGAAGACATCAGCATTCGAAGCATCAAGCTCGCGCGCGAGGCGTATTTGCAGCACGGTTTGCGCGAGCGTTTGGCACGCCATCATGATGAGGTTGATTCCGCCTTCTTCGGCTGGAACGATGTTTGGTTATCCGAGTCATTCAAGGACTGGAATATCGAGGCGGCACTTCCTTCTATTCGCTGTCCGCTACTTGCGCTACAGGGCGAGCAAGATGAATACGGCAGCCTACAGCAAGTCATGCGTATCAGAGAATTACTTCCTTCTGCGGAGGTCATCACGCTGGCTAATTGTGGTCACTCACCCCATCGCGACCAAGCTGTTGCACTGATGGCGGCAGTGGAGGCATTTATTCAGCGCCAGCATTAGGCCGGTAGTAGATAAGCAATGGGCCAGCATCAAGCCAACCCTAAGCTAGCATCAAGCCAACCTTAAGCGAATAGTCGACCAGAAAGACTGAATAAAGAATCGAGCACAACCACGGTGGCGCTGCGCGATGAACCTGTCTCGTGATGGCGTTGATTCTCGTACAATGCGCGCATCGCTCGGACTTGATGACACATGCAGCTCGAATCACTTAATAAACGCCTGGTACTTCAGCTCGGCTACGCCGGACTGATTCCCTTTTTCTTGATGACCTTGGGTGTGTGGACGGCCGAGGCTACATGGATAGGTGACTTCGTCAAAGGGCAACTCGCCTATGCGATGGTGATCTTATCTTTCTTAGGGGGCGTTCATTGGGGCTTTGCGCTGCTGTCGAACACGCTACCGGAGGAGATCTCGCGTAGAGCCTTGGCCTGGGGCGTGACGCCATCCCTGATTGCATGGTGTGCAACCTTGTTCAGCGGTTTTGGCTTTGCCGTGATGATGGCCGGCTTTATCGCGGCGCTACAGGTCGATAAGCAGCTTTATGCTGCTTATGGCATGCCAGATTGGCTGATACCGATGCGTAAACGCCTGACCACGGTGGTCGTACTACTGCTGTTACTGACCGTGATCGGCGCGAATTTCCGAGGTTGAGTCTTGAAACCGGAGAAAAATCCGGTCAGATATCGTCGTCGTCAGATTTTCTTGGCTTGCCGTCGACATCACTGATACGCATACGTTTGCGGCGGTCGCCCATCAACTCGCGCAGCTCGCGAATACTCAGGTCAGTCACCTCATGCATGCGAATCAAAAGAGACGCGCCCACCGGTAAAGTGCGGTGGCGAATTTTGCTGATCACAGGCGGCCGGACTTCAAGTGCGCGCGACAACGCCGCGTCATTCTTCAAACCGAGCTTCTGGATCAACGCGTCTAGCAAACGATTTGGATCGTAGCCGTCTTGCGATACCAGAGGATGCTTTTCCATTACGTCTCCCCCCTAGGAATTTTTTGAGTCAACGGCTTCTGGTTTAATTTCTCGAACCATTGCCCAAGTGCAATTACTGTAATGCTAATTTATATGTCATCGCAACAACATTTTCAAGGGTTTAAAGGAAATTTGCCCGTAATAAAGATAATTTTTTTTAAAACACTGGTTCCAGTGACAGCAAATAACCCACCGGTCATTAAAAACCGTTCAAAAACAAGCCCTTATATTTTTGGCAAGGTGGCGCGGCGCGGATGACTATCGCCGCCGTCAGATCGGATCGCGACAGGCCTGTCGGCCGGGGGATGGCCCGCATAATCCGCCCGCTGTTGGCAGGCGGATCGTGCTTCCAGGCCTTATTTACAGGCGGCTCTCGCCTCCTCCAGTAGTCGCTTACCGTCGAAGCCTCTTGCGTTCATATCTTTGACCCACTCGTCGTCGATCAAGTTGGTTGCAATAACCCAGCGCTTCAGTTCGGCTTCCGGCAAAACATAGATGGTGTTTTTGCGTTGCTCTGCGCTCTTACGACCTGGTGCAGCATCCTCTGCGAATAATTTACCGACCCAAGCTGACGCATCTGCGCCGCTATTGTTGTCGATAACTTTCTTCAGATCAGGAGGAAGGCTGTCATATTTCGCCTGATTCATCGCATAAATGAAAACCGCATTCAGCATTTGCGGCGCACCGGCAGGTGACTCCGTATGAAACTTGGTGATCTCTTCAAACTTCATAGAGGGCACTACTTCCCATGGAATCAGCGCACCATCGATCACGCCCTTCGAGAGCGCCTCGGCCGCTTGAGGAAGCGGCATCGGGACAGGTGTTGCACCTAGCGCTGCGACCATCTTGGTACCCAGGCGCGTTGGCGCACGTACTTTCATGCCCTTCAAATCTTCCAATACTTTGATGGGCCGCTTAGTGGTGTTCAGCAATGCGCCATCGTGAACGTGAAACAAAAGCGGCTTCACACCTTTGAACTCTGCAGTCGCATTCTTCATCGCGTAGTGCCACAGACCGCGACTGGCGCGCTCGGAATCATTGATCATGAATGGCAGCTCAAACACTTCCGATACCGGAAAACGTCCTGCCTGGTAGCCCGGTACGGTCCAAATGATATCGGCGACACCGTCCTTGGCCTGATCGAACAATTGCTGTGGCGTGCCGCCAAGTTGCATGGACGGATAGATCTGGCACTTCAATTTGCCAGCGGATTCCTTGGCAATCTTTTCGCACCAGGGAACGATAAAGCGCGCATGCGTGGTGGATGCCGGCGGCAGGAAATGATGCACCTTCAAGGTGATGGTCTGAGCCTTCGCATTGGTCGCCAGCGACACCAGCAAGACTAAGCAAAGCTGCCAGAAGTAGCGCACTGCCATGAGATTCTCCTGTGGGGGTTTGATAGTTAATTAGCGAAAGTATGAACAAGGTAAAGCGATATGACCGGGAAAAACACCAGCAGCAGAATACGCACCAAATCCGACGCCAGGAAGGGCAACACCCCCTTAAAGGTCTCCATGACCGGGACATCTTTCGCGATGCGATTAATGATGTAGATATTCATACCAACCGGCGGATGTACCAAACCGATTTCGACCACCATTAACGCCAGTATGCCGAACCAGATCGATTTATCAGCCGGCGTCATGCCCGCAAACTCGAGCCCCATCACGATCGGATAAAAAATCGGAATCGTGAGCAGAATCATGGCCAACGAATCCATTACGCAACCAAGAAAAATATAAATCAGTAGTATCGCGAAGATCACTGACAAGGGCGGCAATCCACTCCCCTGAACCCAGCTGGCAAGTTCCGCCGGCATTTGAGTCAAGGCCAAGCCGGAGTTCAACATATCGGCGCCCAATAGCACCAGGAAGATCATCGCCGTTGCCTGCGCCGTGCCAAGTAAGCTGTTCAAGATACCTTGGAAACGCATGCCATTCAGGACCGCAATAATGCCGCAAGCAGCTGCGCCGATCGACGCGGCTTCGGTGGGGTTGGCCCAGCCGCCGTAGATCCCCACGATCACCACCAGAAATACCAGCAGGATGGGCAGCACACCCGCCAACGTCTTGAGCGCAAGCTGTAGTGGAACACGTTCGCCCGCCGGGCCTGCCTCTGGTTTAAGGGTGACAACGATACGTATCACGATCATGTAACCGAGCATCGCGATCAGCCCGGGAATGACGGCGGCCATGAACAATTTGCCGATCGATTCCTGCGTCAGCACCGCATAAATCACCAATGGCACCGAGGGTGGAATCATGATGCCGAGCGTGCCTCCCGCAGCGAGCGCTCCGGTGGCGAGCGAGCCCGCATAGTTATAGCGACGTAATTCAGGGAGTGCGACCTGCCCCATGGTGGCAGCAGTGGCCAGCGACGAGCCACAGATCGCACCAAATGCCGCGCATGCACCAACTGAAGCCATCGCCACGCCACCACGCCAATGCCCAACAAAACTATTGACGCAGTTGAACAGTGCGCGCGACAGACCACCATGCGTCGCGAACTGACCCATCAGCATGAATAAGGGAATCACCGCCAGGTCATAGTTGGAGAAACGCGCATAGGCGATATTCTTCAAGGTGGCCAACAGCGGCAGCGACTGGTAATCATTCATGACTAGAAAACCAGCACTACCGATGATGAACATGGCGATACCGATATGAACCCGCAGCGCGAGTAGCACCAGCAGTACGGCAAACATGACCAGACCAATGCTCATGCCACTCATGCTGCACTCCCGCTAGCGCGCCAGTAGACGGCTGAGTTGTAGAAGCCAGCGAGCGCTAGCAGCAAAAAACTAGGCACGAGTGCGGCGACAATCGTCCATACCGGCCATAGAAGCATCATTGAGGCTTCACCGGCCTCACGTAGCGATAGCGCGCCAACACCGGTTCGCCACGCGACTAGCAGGGCAACCAGTGCCAGTAAAAGATGGGAGACAGCATCTAGCTTGTGCTTGGCGTGCTGCGGCAGGCGAGTGGTAAAAAAATCAACCCGCAAGTGATGACGCTCCATCTCACAGTACGGCAGCATCGCGGCGGCGGCTACAGCGCCAACCATTTGCATTAATTCGATATCACCGGTGATCGGTGCTGAGGCGATCTTGCGCCCGACGATGGAAACCAGCGACATCAGCACTAGGGCGATAAATCCAACACCGCCGAGAACTGCAAAGCCTTTGCTTGCCGCATGAACACGCTGACCCCACGGGCCGAGCGCGGGTTCGTTTGACGCCTCCGATGCGTCGCCGAGCGCCACGTCCTGCATTACATCTCCTCGTTATACGGGCTTAAGCCCACTATTTTGTGCCGCCATAATAACCGCACTCAGCACGGACTTGTCATTTAAGCCAAGCTGCAATTTTCTGCGAACTGACGTGCTTGCAACGATTCCGGTACCATCGTTCTTGTAATCCCCATGACATGGAGACCTTATGAGGCGGCTTTTTACCTGTGTCTTTTTGTTTTCGACGCTGCCTGCTGCAGCACAGGCGCCTGATTGGAAGCTGATCTCGCAGTCCGGGAACAGCGGCCAAGTCATTAACTGGTACGTGGATGCCAGCAGTATTGTCCGCGCCGATGAATACCTGCGTGCCGTTCTACGCACCTCTTGGTCTGCACCGCAGTACGCCCCGGATCAAACCGCCTACCAGTCATCCACTTACCTAAATTATTTTGACTGTGGCAAGCGGATGATTGCCTACACTGGCAATGCCTACTTCACCACCATCGAGCCGGGCGGGGCACCCGTGCATGAAGAGCCAGAGTTGCCGCTTTCGCAGCTAAGCTTTCAGGAAGTAAGACCAGGTTCAGCCGGTGAAACAAGGCTCGACTTTGTGTGCAAGTTTCGCTCCAAGCAGTTTATGACCTAGCATAAAAAAACCGCAGACCAAGCTGCGGTTTTTTTATAGCTGAGCGGTTCAGGCCAGATCAAACCCGGCGCTTGTACTCACCCGTGCGCGTATCGATTTCGATTTTGTCGCCCTGATCAACAAACAGCGGCACCGACACCTCGAATCCCGTCGCAATTTTCGCTGGCTTCAATACCTTGCCTGAGGTGTCGCCTTTCACTGCAGGCTCGGTGTAGGTGATCTCGCGCACAACGGTAGTGGGCAACTCAACCGAGATGGCTTTGCCGTCGTAAAAGACCGCCTCGCATGCCATGCCATCTTCGAGATAGTGAATTGACTCACCCATATTCTCGGATTCGACCTCGTATTGGTTGTACTCACCGTCCATGAACACATACAGTGGATCAGCGAAGTAGGAGTAAGTGACTTCCTTACGATCCAGCACGACGATATCGAATTTTTCGTCGGAACGGTACACCGCCTCCTGCGCTGCTGCCGTCAGCAGGTTTTTCATTTTCATTTTGACGACAGAAGCGTTGCGGCCCGACTTCGAAAACTCGGATTTGACAACGACCTGCGGCTGACCGTTCAGCATGAATACATTGCCGACGCGGAGTTCTTGTGCGGTTTTCATAGTAATGGCGAGAGAGTTCGAGGATAGTTATTGTCCGAGCAGAGGTTGTTGATGTCTTAATCAACGCTCGGATATCAAGAGCGGCGGATTTTACCCGATTTCCCTCGCAAATTCGATCAGCCCGGTGGCGAGCTCCCCGCTTTCGGCGAGCTGCTGCTGCCAGATGGAGGCACGCGCTTTCAATACTGGCAAGACCGCCATCAGGCCCGGCCAATCAGGTGTCGCTGGCTCACCGTTCCACCAATCTGAAAAATGGCGCAATCCGTCGGCACACACAGGGTCAAGTGACTCGCCATACAAGGCCAAAAATGCCTGTAGCTTCGACAGGTGGGCACGATCCGTTTGTGGGTAGAGCTGCCACATCATCGCCTGTGCGGCCCACTGCGCGCGTGACGCACTGTCCTCACCACGCACGAAATTCAAATCGCAACTCCAAAGAAGCAGATCGTAATCATCAGGGTCCAGAAACGGGATGCCCTGTAGCGTCAGCGCGCCTTGCGTTGATGTTTTACCGCTGGCGGGTGCGAGTGGGGTGACCCCCTCAGGCACCAGGCATAGAACCGGTGGACCACTCTGCATCACTTGAAAGAGCGACGCAATCGGTGCAGTTGGGTAGCAAAACAATGAAACCAGATGGGTGCCAGTTTGTGGATTAACACCGAGTTGCGATAAAAACTTCATTCGCGCGTTAGCATCAAACGTCGAACGCTTGGCTAGTAAATCAGTCTCGCGCAGCAAGCCGCCCGTGCGCTGAGAAAAACCCGGGAAGAAAAAATGTTCGACCAGCGGGAGACGTGGATGGGGTGACGGTAATCTGTGACTTTCCTCGACCCACTGCTCAGCAGACAAATACTCGAGATTTATCCACACCGGTGCAGGTGTCATCGCCGCCATGCGCAGTAGCGCAGACTCTGGCAAGCGACATCCGAAGGCGCAGATCACCAGATCCGCCACTGGTTCGGTTGTGGTGGTGGATGACCAATGCTTTAGCGTAAAGCCATCGAGTGCTTGCTGCGCGAGGCTGACGTCAATCGCAGGACGAAGCCGCTGCAAACGCGTCAAGTCATCCACCCATAGCGTCACGCTTTGCCCGAGGCTGGCCAGTATGCGGGCCAAGCGCCAACAGACACCCGCGTCGCCGTAGTTGTCTAGTACCTGACAAAAAATATCGACCGTGCGCAGCTCGCGCATCATTTTCGCCTTTGAAGAAAACGCGCCAGCCTACGCATCGGCCTTGAAAAAATCAATGCATGTCCTGCGGTTGTCACTGTGGCAATGGATGCGGCCTGGTCGGCGCCATAGCCAACTGTTAGTCGTGAAATATTTTCTTCTGGTAATAATTTCAGGCTTTTTCCCGCATCATTGGCCTTTTTCCGCGGGCATCCCTTATGTATCAGACGAAAGAGGTCAGCGAACAAGGGACATCCCGATTCGACGCCTCCGTCATTGCGCTACCGACGCGTGTCGTCGACCGCTACCAGCCCCGCAAGAGTGCCTACGTATCGGTGCGCACAAAATTCATCATCGCCATAGCAAGCGCTACCGCATGGCTGCTGTTGTGCGTGTTCTTGGCTGAACCTTGGGGTAACGCGCTGGCTGATCTGGTGGGCGAAACAATGGCGTGGGTGATCATCGCTGGCATCGCGCTGATCCCGGGATTCATGAATGCATTCATGCTGGCGAGTCTCGCGATGGACAACCGCCCCACGCGCAGCTCAATGCTGCACTACCCGGGCATCAGTATTCTGGTCGCGGCGTATAACGAAGAAGACAATATCGTCAGCACCATCGAAAGCATCGCTCTACAAAACTACCCCGGTGCCTTGGAGGTGATTGTGGTGAACGATGGCTCACGCGACAAAACCGTAGAGCTCGTCGAGGCGCAGTTGCCACTTCACTCATGGTTGCGATTACTGGATCTGCCGCGCAATGTCGGCAAAGCTCGCGCATTGAACGCTGCGCTGGAACAAGTCTCGCATGAGATCACGATTACCGTTGACGCAGACTCGTGGTTGTTTCGCGATGCCTTGCAGAGCATTGTCGAACGCTACATACAAGACCCGGCAAGTACCCGCGCGGTCGCAGGCGGCGTCATGGTGCGCAATTCACGTGCAACATGGATGACGCGCGCCCAAGAATGGGATTATTTTCAAGGTATCGCCGCTATCAAGCGGGTACAGTCCTTGTACCAAGGCACGATGGTGGCGCAAGGTGCATTCTCGCTGTACGACACTGCGACGCTGCGTGACATCGGTGGCTGGCCCGACTGTATTGGCGAAGACATTGTGCTGTCTTGGAGCATTCTGAAAGCTGGCCACCGGATTGGCTACTGTGAAGACGCGCTGCTGTTTACTAACGCACCCACCACGCTCCTGCAGTTTTCCAGACAACGTAAACGCTGGTCGCGCGGCATGATCGAGGCATTCAAACAGCATCCAGATATTCTGCTGATGCGCTCATTACCCAGTGCCTTTGTTTACTGGAACCTGCTGTTTCCCATTCTTGACCTGATTTTCACACTGGTCTTCATCCCAGGCATTGTCTTGGCGCTATTCGGTTACTTCTGGATCGTTGGGCCGATTACGCTGGCGCTAATCCCGATGGCCATGGCGATGAATTACTTCATGTATCGCATAGGTCGCCGTACGTTTGAGCAGCTCGGACTACGCGTGCGTTTCAACCTTTCCGGATTTTTCATTTACTCGCTTTTTTATAGCCTGATCATGCAGCCGGTGTCATTGGCAGGCTACATCGCCGAGATACTCAATCTGCGCAAGTCATGGGGAACGAAATGAGAATTTACGCGCCATCTTTGATCGTGCTTCTTGGCTTAGTCACAAAACATACGCTGGCCGAAC
>JBIKUP010000017.1:0-10552 GCA_044347535.1 Burkholderiaceae bacterium | reverse complement strand
AGGCGTTCCATGTAGACCGCCATATCCTTGATCGGACGCGCGGCAACACCGGCTTGCTCAGCTGCGATGGCGACTGCTGGCGCAATCTTTAGCATGAGGCGCGGATCGAATGGTTTGGGGATGAGATAGTCCGGCCCGAACGACAGATTGGTAACACCATAGGTCGTAGCCACCACATCCGATTGCTCGGCCTGCGCCAACTCGGCGACGGCGTGCACGGTCGCAATTTCCATGCTGCGAGTAATCGTCGTGGCACCACAATCAAGCGCGCCCCGAAAAATATACGGGAAGCAGAGCACGTTATTCACTTGATTCGGGTAATCAGACCGACCGGTTGCGATCACGGCGTCGTCACGCACCTCGCGCACCTCTTCCGGCAAAATCTCTGGCGTGGGGTTGGCCAACGCAAGTACGAGTGGCTTGGGTGCCATCTGCCGCACCATGTCCTGCTTCAATACACCACCGGCAGACAAGCCCAAGAAAATATCAGCACCCGGGATCACTTCTGCCAGTGTGCGTTCTTTTATGTCTTGTGCGAAACGTTCTTTATCGGGGTCCATCAACTCGGCACGTCCCTTGTAGACCACACCGGCCAAGTCGGTCACGATGATGTTCTCGATTGGGAAGCCAAGATCAACAATCAGATCAAGACAGGCTAGCGCCGCCGCGCCAGCGCCCGATACCACCATCTTGCAGTGCTTGATATCTTTACCAACCACCTTCAAGCCATTCAAGATCGCGGCACCCACAATAATCGCGGTACCGTGCTGATCATCATGAAACACCGGGATCTTCATCCGGCTGCGGAGTTTGCGCTCGATATAGAAGCACTCAGGGGCTTTGATATCTTCCAGATTCACACCACCAAAGGTCGGCTCGAGCGCGGCAATGATGTCGCACAGCTTGTCGGGGTCGGTTTCGTTCACCTCAATGTCGAAGACATCAATACCGGCAAACTTCTTGAACAGAACGCCCTTACCTTCCATCACCGGCTTAGCCGCCAGCGGGCCGATATTGCCTAGGCCAAGCACTGCAGTACCGTTAGTGATCACGGCGACCAGATTGCCACGCGCGGTATATCGAAACGCGTTGGCGGGATCTGCCGCAATCTCCTCGCAGGCTGCGGCCACACCGGGCGAGTAGGCAAGTGCCAGATCGCGCTGGTTGGTCAGCTGCTTAGTCGGAGTGACGGCGATTTTGCCGGGGGAAGGGAACTCGTGATATTCAAGCGCCGCCTGGCGAAATTCTTGGCGCGCTTGCGAGGGGGTGTCGTGGGAATCCATGCGGGGCAGCTCTCGGCATGCTGTCTATTGATGCCTTGATTCTAACAGACCGAGGTAGGCCAAACATCGATGAAGGGCGAGAATTACATACAAATCTGCGTACAAACCTGCAGGCAAACTCGTCTATCAAGAATTACCCGATAGGCCTTCTGTACAATCGACGACATGCCCTCCGAATTCGATTTAATCGCTCGCTATTTCACCCGGCCCACGCGTAGTAGCAGTGCGGTGCAACTGGGCGTGGGCGATGATTGCGCACTGATCGCGCCACCGGCAAACGAGTCACTCGCCATCTCGACTGACATGCTGGTTGAAGGCCGACACTTTCTACCTGGCGCTGATCCGGAATCGCTGGGGCATAAAGCACTTGCGGTCAATTTGTCCGATCTTGCCGCCATGGGCGCGCGGCCACTGGGTTTCAGTCTGGCGCTTGCGCTTCCCTCTGCAGACGAGGCCTGGCTGGCGTCATTTGCGCGCGGCTTGTTTGCGCTGGCAGATAACGAGCATATTGAATTAATCGGCGGCGACACCACTCGCGGCCCATTAAATATTTGCATTACCGTGTTCGGCAGTGTGCCTATCGATCATGCACTTCGGCGTGATGGTGCGCGCGCCAATGATGATGTCTGGGTCTCTGGCAGCTTGGGTGAAGCGCGTCTCGGACTTGAGGTCTTAACCCGTCATCTCAAGTTATCGGCAGACGATACCGCGATAGCGCTGCAGCGCTTACATCGTCCGATACCGCGCGTGTTACTCGGTTTAGTCCTTCGTGACGTAGCGAGTGCCGCAATTGATGTCTCTGATGGCTTAATCGGTGACCTGGGGCATATTTTGGAGCGCTCGTCGCTCGGCGCCAGCATTGAGGCTGATTTGTTGCCCATCGGGCGGGCGCTTCGATCACAAGACCAACAGACACAGTATGAGTTTGCGTTAAATGGTGGGGATGATTATGAGCTCTGCTTTTGTGCGTCGCCCGCACGGCGTGAAAACGTGATCGCGGCTGCTCAGCAAGCTGGCGTCGCAGTGACGCGCATTGGGCAGGTAACGGAAACATCCGGCTTGCGCGTGCTTGATCATGCAGGCAAGTCCCTACAGATTCATTCAAAGTCTTTCGATCACTTTTCTGATCCATGAATATCACGCCCACTGAAAAGGTCGAGGTGATTGAGCCCGCTTATTCGGTCAAACGCCTACCGAGCGTAAAGTTCATGTTTGAACATCCATCCCATTTTTTTGCACTGGGTTTGGGTAGCGGTTTGTCGCCGATCATGCCCGGTACTGCTGGCACGCTGTTTGGTTGGCTTTGCTTTGATCTACTAACTGATCAGTGGCCAGCCGTGTTCACGCCCAGTGTGTGGGCCGTCATTATCGTGCTTGGCTTCATCATTGGCGTGAAGATGTGCGATCGCGCTGGGCGAGGTTTAGGTGTGCCGGATCATGGCGCGATTGTGTGGGATGAAATCATCGCAATCTGGTTGGTATTGCTGCTGGTAACGCCTTGTAGTTTTGGGGCTGAATTAGGCGCAGTACTGCTGTTCAGAGTATTTGATATGGTGAAGCCACCACCCATCCGACAAATTGAGCGTCGTTATAAAGGCGGATTCGGCGTCATGATTGACGATATTCTTGCCGCATTTTTTACCTTGCTCGTGATTGCCCTTTACCGTTTCTGATGAGCGCTTCTGATTATTGCTTCCGATCGATGTTTTCGGTCAATATTTCTGATCGATATTTCTGATAGATACTTCTGATTGGTATTTTTATACCCTCGACTAGCATCGATAGGCTGTAGGAATGAATGCGATGAGTAACTCTGACCAAACTCTGCACACACTTGCCGAACAAATAGGCGATGCGCTTAAACAGAAGCGATGGCTACTCACTACCGCTGAGTCGATTACTGGCGGCAGCATCTCTCAGTGCATTACGGATATAGCCGGCTCATCAGAATGGTTTGATTGCGGCTTGGTGACTTACTCCAATGCCTCAAAAGCCGGCTTTCTGGATGTACCCGAGGCTTTGATAGCGCAATTTGGCGCAGTCAGCGAAGAAGTCGCAGCCGCTATGGCAACTGGCGCGCTAGCCAATAGCGATGCCAATGTCGCGCTCTCTACCACCGGCATCGCTGGCCCGACCGGTGCAGTACCCGGCAAGCCCGTGGGCACGGTCTGCTTCGGCTGGACCAATGGTAAAACGGTAGTCACCGAAAGACTTGTGTTTCAGGGTGACCGTCACGCAGTACGCATGCAAACGACCGTGCATGCTTTGCAAGGACTTCTGAAACTTCTGCATAACCCGTAAGATGACTTATCGATTGCGATAAGCATTAATCGCATCGCGTGTTTCCCTCGCCACCCGTGCGGCAGCGTCGGCAAAACCCTCGCCATCCACCTGTTTGGCATACAAAATCGCACGTGATGAGTTGATCATCATGCCCATGCCATCACGGGTCTGACCAGCAAGCACGGTCGCCTCGATATCGCCACCCTGAGCCCCAATACCCGGTACCAGTAGCGGCATCTCGCCCACGATTTTTCGGACTTCGGCAATCTCTTGGGGAAAGGTTGCACCCACCACGAGCGCACACTGCCCATTGCGGTTCCACTGCTGCGCTACCAGCCGCGCCACATGTTGATACAGTGGTTGACCATCGACCAGCAGAGACTGCAAGTCAGAGCCGCCTGGGTTGGACGTGCGGCACAACACAATCACACCCTTCTCATTCCACTGCAGATAGGGCTCGATTGAGTCGAAGCCCATGTACGGATTCACAGTCACCGCATCCGCCTTGTAACGCTCGAAGGCCTCGCGCGCGTACTGCTCGGCGGTAGCGCCGATATCACCACGCTTAGCGTCCAGCACGATAGGAATATCGGGATAATGTTGATTCAGGTAATCACAAATCGCTTGCAGTTGGTCCTCGGCGGCCAGCGCCGCAAAGTAGGCAATTTGCGGCTTGAACGCACAAGCGTAGCCGGCAGTGGCGTCGATGATGGCGCGGCAGAATTCAAATACCGCATCTGATCGCCCTTGCAGAACACCCGGAAACCGCGCGATATCGGGGTCAAGGCCGACACACAGCAAAGAATCATGTTGGCGAATTGCGTTCGCAAGTTTATTGGTGAAAGTCACAAGGTCTCGGTATTGAGCTAGAGCGGAGTGGCATTGTAGCCTGTCGTGTTATCGTGCCGCCCCATGCATCAACTGACCCGCAAAGATCTCGTCCTGCTCGGATTCCTGATCCTGTTCTGGGGCCTCAACTGGCCAGTAATGAAGGCCAGCGTTCGCGATTTCCCACCACTGAGTTTCCGTAGTCTGTCGATGATCGGCGGGCTAGCGGCCATTGCGTTGATCGCCAAACTTCAGCGCGCTTCGCTGCGTATCCCACCCGGTCAAGTCTTGACCGTGGTGAAGCTGGCGATTCCGAATATGTTGATCTGGCACTCTTGCATCATCATCGGCGTGAAGATGCTGTCGTCGGGGCGTGCCGCGATTCTGGGTTACACCATGCCGGTGTGGGCGGTGCTATCTGGCTTACTGTTTTTTGGTGATCGCATACACCGGCGCGCCCTGCTAGGCATCTTGCTCGCCATGCTCGGTGCGGGTTTGCTGCTATCGAGCGAATTTGCACATATCGCTGGTCAACCTATTGGCACCTTGTTCGCACTGACTGCGGCTGCGGCATGGGGATTTGGTACGGTGCTTATGAAGCGTACTAAGCTCGACATGCCAACCATCTCGTTGACCTTCTGGATGCTAACACTGACTACCAGCGTCATGTGCTTACTGTCGGTGCTATTCGAGCGCTCACAATGGGTCATGCCGAATACAGTGACCTGGGCCGGCATCATCTATAACGCGGTGATTATCTTTGCGTATGCGCACGTGGTCTGGTTCCGACTTGCGCGCTTGCTACCACCCGTCGTGTCTAGCCTGTCGGTGATGCTAATTCCGGTACTGGGTACGTTCTCTGGCGCGTGGATGTTAGGCGAGACACCCCAGTGGCAAGATTATGTCGCGATGCTACTGATCTTGGGTGCGATGTCGACCGTCATGCTGGCGCCCGCCAAGCAAGATCAGTAGTGTTCGTACACCCATAGCAAGAGCTGATCAAATGCCGCGCGCGCCTCGTTGGCTTTGGGATGATTGATCATCGCGACGACAGCGATTCGTTTGCCGGAGCGCGCGGTAACATAGCCAGCGATACTGGCGACATCATCCAAGCTACCGGTTTTTATGTGCGCACGCCCTTTCAGCGGCGAATTATCAAAACGCCTCGCCATGGTGCCATCGATACCGGCCACCGGTAACGAGGCCACAAACTCCGGCATCGTGGGCTGCTGCCAAGCGCGCTGCAGTAACGCTGCGAGTGCGGAGGCTGATAACTTTTCTTCGCGCGCCAAGCCAGAGCCATTATGTAGACCTAACGTGCTGCTATCGAGCCCGGCGGTTTTCATCCACTCAACTACACGAATCACTGCAGCCGATGAAGAAGCCGGCACATCACCACGCCGCGCCGCCAAGCTGAGCAACAGGTTGCGTGCCATTACATTGTTGCTGAACTTATTGATGTCGCGCAGTTGAGAAGCGAGTGGTGCGGATACCCATTGCGTGAGCTCACGCGCATCGCTACGCAGCTCACCATCGATCACGCTACCGCTCAATGTACCGCCGAGCTGCGACCACAGCGCACGAAACACTGCACCAAAGTACTGTCGATGATCGAGCGTGTACAAATGAAAGCTGAGTTCACGCTCACCACAACTCAGCGGCAAGCCACCGGCAAAGCGCAGGCCTTGTGCACTGAATTTGGGTTGCAGCTGATCGCGCAGACCATTGCATGGGCCATCGATAGTCATCGGTGGCTCAACGCTAAAACCCGTCAGAACAGGCTCGCTGGCGACTTGTGCGGTCTGCCCGACGCTTCGCGGCTGTAGCAGTAGCGTGAGTGCCTTGGCATCCAGTAGTAGCGCATCGGGGCTGGCGTTGTAGGCGCGTTCGGGACGACCGTCGAAAGCGGCGGGGTCTTGGGGCTCGACACGAAACAATCGTCGATCCAGCACCAAATGACCACGAATCTCGCGCAAACCCATTGCGCGTAAACGCGTCAGCAAACGCCATAAATCTTCATGCGCGAAACGCGGGTCACCGCTACCCTCGATTACGAGATCTCCGCGCAGCACATCCGCTTCCATACCCCCGTGCGCATACACCCGCGTGATCCAACGATAGTCCGGGCCAAGCAACTCCAGCGCGGCTTGGGTCGTCAGCAGCTTCATCACCGAGGCTGGCTTGAAGGCGCGCGCATGGTTCACAGCGAGCAAGGGCTTACCACCCTCGGCTGCACGTACATCAATTGCTACCGCGTCGATTGGTATGCCATAGCGCCGTAACTCGCTTAGAACAGCAGGTGGCGCGCTACTCGTGGCATAGGCGAGTTGGCAGAACAACAGAAAAGGCAGCAAGAGATAACGCATAGTTAGATTCTCATGAGAGAGTCAAATTATCCCATGCGTTTGATTGACGTTTGGTACTGCTTTGCCCTACGCTGCGCTGCCATGGCCGAGACTCACATGATTCCCCTCGTCGCTGCAGACCAAGTTCGTGCAGCCCTGCCCTATCCGGCCCTGATTGATGCCTTACGCGCTGCGTTTGCCGAAGCCGATCAGGCACAGGTACCCCGGCGGCACGCGCATCAACTGCCGGATGATTCAACGCTGCTGTTGATGCCGGCGTGGCGCGCTCAACGACAACTCGGAATCAAGTTGGTGACCGTCACCCCCAGCAATCGCGAGCGTGATCTGCCGACCGTGCATGCGCTGTATGTGTTGGCGGACACAGATACCGGCGTACCGCTGGCGATCATCGATGGTGAAGTACTGACACTGCGCCGCACCGCAGCCGTATCAGCCTTGGCGTCGCGTTTTCTGTCGCGTGCCGACAGTCGCTCATTGCTGGTAGTGGGCACCGGCCGTCTGGCGCCCGAAATGGTGATCGCACACTGCACAGCACGGGAGATTCAGCGCGTGATGGTGTGGGGCCGCAGTGAGCACAAAGCTCAGGAAACTATCGACCGTATCAAGCAAGCCGGATTACCCGATCATGTCAGCATTGCCACCGAATTAGTGCTGGCAGCGGCTTGCGCTAAAGCCGACATCATCTGCTGCGCCACCACCAGCACCGAGCCGCTGCTGCGCGCCGAATGGGTAAAGCCGGGAACCCATATTGATCTAGTCGGTGGATTCCGACCGAACATGCGCGAGGCAGACGACGCCCTAATGAGCACGGCCGCGCTATTTGTCGATACGCTTGAGGGCGCGCTGGCTGAGGCCGGCGATCTGGTGCGACCCATACAGGCAGGTCTGCTGCAGGCCAGCGATATCCGCGCCGACCTCGGCGGGCTGGCTCGCGCATCGCATCCGGGTCGTCAATCTACTGAGCAAATCACGCTCTTTAAATCCGTCGGCAGCGCTTTGGCTGACCTGGCAGCGGCCGGAATGGTTCAAGAATTATCAATTAAATAATTAAATACCGGCTACTCGCAGTAAATTGCAGCCGGAATTCTTGAAAAACCGGCCACCCGTCCTTATACTTAGCACTCGTTGAAGGAGAGTGCTAACAACTCCCCGGAAAACTGTTTTCACCTAAACGGTTGCATGCAGGCACGCTGCCCGCACAAGCCACTAAAATAATCGTAACCCACTGTTTTTAAAAGGAGCTTTCATGAGCCTTCGTCCCCTCCACGACCGCGTGATCGTCGAGCGCCAGGAACAGGAAACAAAAACCGCTTCCGGCATCGTGCTGCCCGAGGCAGCCGCCGAAAAGCCGGACATGGGCAAAGTGATCGCTGTCGGCAATGGCAAGATCCTGGAAGACGGCAAGGTCCGTCCGCTGGACGTCAAAGTCGGCGACACCATCCTGTTTGGCAAGTACTCGGGCCAGACCGTCAAGGTCGACGGCAAAGAAGTCTTGGTCATGCGCGAAGACGACATCATGGCCGTTGTCGCCTGATCAGAAACGCCTTAAGGACCGAGGCATTTGGATCTGATTTGTTCAGAATTCACCTGCCCTTCAACTATGTCCTCATGACGGCTTCGAATGACCGAACCCACTGAATATTTCAAGGAGTAAGTACCATGGCAGCTAAAGACGTAGTATTTGGCGATCTCGCACGCGCCAAGATGGTCGAGGGCGTCAACATCCTCGCCAATGCAGTCAAAGTCACCCTTGGCCCAAAAGGCCGCAATGTCGTGCTCGAGCGCTCATTCGGCGCACCGACCGTCACCAAGGACGGTGTCTCGGTCGCTAAAGAGATCGAGCTGAAAGACAAGCTGATGAACATGGGCGCGCAGATGGTGAAAGAAGTCGCGTCCAAAACTTCTGACAATGCTGGTGACGGCACCACTACCGCGACCGTATTGGCTCAGGCCATCGTTCGCGAAGGTATGAAATACGTTGCTGCCGGCATGAACCCGATGGACCTGAAGCGCGGCATCGACAAGGCTGTCACCGCAACCGTTGAAGAGCTGAAAAAAATCTCCAAGCCCTGCACGACTTCGAAAGAAATCGCGCAAGTTGGTTCGATCTCGGCCAACTCAGATGCATCGATCGGTGAGCGTATCGCTGAGGCGATGGAAAAAGTCGGCAAGGAAGGCGTTATCACCGTTGAAGACGGTAAGTCGCTGAACGATGAGCTGGACATCGTCGAAGGTATGCAGTTCGACCGCGGCTATCTCTCGCCTTACTTCATCAATAATCCCGACAAGCAAGTCGCGCTGCTCGATAGCCCGTTCATCCTGCTGTGCGACAAAAAGATCTCGAACATCCGTGATCTGCTGCCGGTACTCGAGCAAGTCGCTAAGGCTGGCCGTCCGCTGCTGATCATCGCTGAAGATATCGACGGTGAAGCTCTGGCAACGCTGGTGGTCAACAACATCCGCGGCATCCTGAAGACCTGCGCCGTGAAGGCACCTGGCTTCGGCGATCGTCGTAAGGCAATGCTGGAAGACATCGCGGTTCTGACCGGTGGCCAGGTAGTCTCCGAAGAAGTCGGCATGACTCTTGAAAAGATCACGCTGAACGACCTGGGCCAAGCCAAGCGCATCGAAGTCGCGAAAGAGAACACCACCGTCATCGATGGCGCTGGTCAGTCTGCTGCTATCGAGAGCCGCGTTAAGCAGATCCGCGTGCAAATCGAAGAAGCCACTTCGGACTACGACCGTGAGAAGTTGCAAGAGCGCGTCGCCAAGCTGGCGGGCGGTGTTGCCGTGATCAAGGTTGGCGCAGCCACCGAAGTCGAGATGAAAGAGAAAAAAGCGCGTGTTGAAGATGCACTGCATGCAACTCGTGCTGCGGTCGAAGAAGGCATCGTAGCTGGCGGCGGTGTTGCACTGCTGCGTGCGCGTACCGGTGTCAAGGTCAAGGGCGACAACACCGACCAAGACGCAGGTATCCGTATCGTGATGCGCGCAATCGAAGAGCCACTGCGCATGATTGTCAGCAACGCTGGCGAAGAGGCATCGGTCGTGGTCAATAAAGTGCTTGAGGGCAAAGGTAACTTTGGTTACAACGCTGCCAACGGCACCTACGGCGACATGGTCGAGATGGGTGTTCTGGATCCGGCGAAGGTGACCCGCTCGGCGCTACAAAACGCAGCATCGATCGCTGGCCTGATGCTGACCACCGACTGCATGGTCTCTGAGTTGACGGAAGACAAGCCGGCGGCTGGCGGCGGCATGGGCGGTATGGGTGGCATGGGCGGTATGGATGGAATGATGTAATTCCTCACCTCTTCACCTTGAAAGGCCTGCAGCGATGCAGGCCTTTTTTATTGCCCGCCTTAAATTGTCTTGCGCAATGTCTTGTTAGCGAGCGTTTGTTGTCCGAAGCTCGAAAAAACTTTCCGGTTAAATGAACATTTGTTCGATTGTTGAAACCTACCGATAGATG
The DNA here is from genome assembly GCA_044347535.1 of Burkholderiaceae bacterium. Classification (GTDB taxonomy): domain Bacteria; phylum Pseudomonadota; class Gammaproteobacteria; order Burkholderiales; family Burkholderiaceae_D; genus Pernthalerella. The sequence goes on along the minus strand of JBIKUP010000017.1, from coordinate 320 downwards.
TTAATCAAGTTATGAATAACAAGTTATTCAACGACAAGATGTCGGAGGTGACACAATGCTCAGGCTCTCTCGGCGAGTGGGTGGTGTACGAAATCCCCACACTAATCGCCACCACCACGCAACACCAACGGTCACTGCTGAGGATTCCCGCTTAACGACGCTGAAACTGCGGATACGCGCGGCATCTCAAACCGGTACCAAATCAGAGTTACTCGCCCTCCGCAGCTCCGCGCTATACCGCGAGTGTTACGAGTGGGGAAGACGGCAGGCAATCAACGCCTCCACCACCGTCGGCGGAAGCCAGCTCAACAGTGCTCGAA
>JBIKUP010000329.1:0-2721 GCA_044347535.1 Burkholderiaceae bacterium | reverse complement strand
TTGATGCGTTGTCACGAGTCGGGCTCTGAGCAACCAGCAACAAAGAGGTCCACCTACAAGGGCCACACGAAAGGGGAGATGATGAAACCAGCAGAGGCGAAGAAATACCTGAAAGAACACGGCGTCAAATACGTATTGGCGCAGTTCGTCGATGTGCATGGCGCCGCTAAGGCGAAGTCGGTGCCGGTGGAACACTATGACACCGTAATCACTGATGGCGCTGGCTTCGCCGGTTTCGCGTTAGCGGGTATGGGCATGAAACCCAACGCTGATGGCGACTTCATGGCGGTGGGTGACCCGAGTACGCTGAGTGTGGTGCCGTGGCAGCCGGGCTATGCACGCATGGCCTCGGATGGTCATGTGCATGGTGAACCCTGGCCTTATTGCTCGCGCGTTGTACTGAAGTCGCAGCTGGAGCGCATGGAAGCCAAGGGATGGATTTTTTACACCGGGATGGAACCCGAGTTTTCGCTTCTGAGAAAAGTCGAAGGTCGCCTGGTACCGAGTGAAGCCTCCGACACCTTAGCCAAGCCCTGCTACGACTACAAAGGCTTGTCGCGCTCACGCGCGTTTCTGGAGCGACTGGCAGAGTCGCTGCGCGCAGTGGGTATCGATGTTTATCAGATCGATCATGAAGATGCCAATGGTCAGTTCGAGATCAACTACACCTACACCGATGCACTGACGTCTTGCGATCACTACACCTTCTTCAAAATGGGCGCGGCCGAGATCGCGGCCGAGATGGGACTGATTTGCTCGTTCATGCCCAAGCCCTTTAGCAATCGCCCTGGTAATGGCTTGCACATGCACATGAGCATCGGCAACGGTAAGAAAAACCTGTTTGAAGATAAATCCGACAAGCGTGGGCTCGATCTCTCTACCCTCGCCTATCACTTTGCGGGCGGTTTGCTGGCGCATGCCTCGGCACTGGCAGCGGTGTGCTGCCCGACGGTAAACAGCTACAAGCGTTTGGTTGTGGGTCGCTCACTGACCGGTGCTACATGGGCGCCGGCCTATATCTGCTACGGCAACAACAACCGCTCCGGCATGATCCGTGGGCCGGGTGGTCGTCTTGAATTGCGTCTGCCGGATGGTTCTGCTAACCCGTATCTCGCCACCGCCGCAGTGATCGCGGCGGGTCTGGATGGTATCGAACGCAAACTGGATCCGGGTGAGCCGGTGGTCGACAGCCTGTACGAGATGAGCCCGGCACAACTACGTAAGCAAGGCATACGACTGCTGCCACAGAACTTGAACGAAGCGCTCGATGCTCTCGAGAAGGACGAAGTTATCAAGGGTGCGCTCGGACCGCTGGCCAAGGACTTCCTTGAGCTAAAACGCATGGAATGGGTGGAGTACATGCGTCATGTGTCGGACTGGGAAGTAGATCAGTACCTCCAGTTCTTCTGAACTGGACCAAGGAGAAAACATCATGTGTGGAATCGTGGGACTGCTGGTGAAGAAGCCAGCACTCAGAGAACAACTCGGCAAATTGATGGTGCCTATGCTGATCGGCATGACCGATCGCGGCCCGGACTCTGCCGGGTTGGCCGTATTTGCCGATCCGCTGAAAGGCACGGCGCGCAAGCTCAGTTTGTATTCGGGTATGACCGAGGCCGGTGCCGACTTCGATTGGCATGGCTTGACGCACGGATTAAAAGAGCATCTCGGTGTGCCATCGAAAATCGATATCAAGCATAACCATGCTGTGCTGACTTTCGAGGTATCGCCCGATATCGTCAAGAAATGGCTGCACGAGCATTACCCGCTGCTGCATATTCTCTCGACCGGTCAGACCATTGATCTGTACAAGGATATCGGCACGCCGTCGATGGTGGCGAGCCGCTACGACTTCGCTTCACTCACCGGTTCGCATTTAGTCGGCCATACCCGTATGGCGACCGAGTCGGCAGTGACACCAGATCGTGCGCACCCCTTCACCGCGGGTGAAGACTTCTGCTTGGTGCATAACGGCTCGCTGTCGAACCCGTATGGGTTGCGTCGCAAGCTGGAGCCGCACGGCATCCACTTCGATACTGATAACGACACCGAAGCCGCTTGTCGTTTTCTGGAATGGCGCTTGCGGGAAGGCGATGATCTCGAGGCTGCACTACACGCCGGCTTCGAAGAGTTGGATGGCTTCTTCACCTTCTTGATGGGCACGCCTGACAAACTGGCACTGATTCGCGATCCATTCGCTTGTAAACCAGCAGTCGTCGCTGAGACCGATGACTATGTCGCTATCGCTAGTGAGTTCCGCTCGTTGGCGCATCTGCCCGATGTAAAAAACGCCAAAGTATTCGAGCCAGCGCCGGAGGAGATGTACGTATGGAACGCGTAAGCTTCGACCTCGCCAGTACACCGCTGCGCGAGGTGAATCAATTTCTGCATAAGCAATTGCAAGCCGATGACCAACGTCATTTCGAGGTGCTAAACCCGGATGGCGCGCACAGCATCGCAGTCGGGCTCGATCAACCCGTCACGGTTGAGATTCATGGCCATGCGGGCTACTACGCTGCAGGCATGAACAAGAAAGCGACTGTCATCGTGCACGGCAGTGCCGGTACTGGTGTCGCTGAAAACATGATGAGCGGTCGTGTGCATGTGAAAGGTTTTGCCTCGAATGGTGCCGGTGCTACTTCGCATGGCGGTCTGCTGGTGATTGATGGTGACGCGGGTCTGCGCTGCGGTATCTCGCTCAAGGGCGGCGACATCGTAGTC
>JBIKUP010000328.1:0-2722 GCA_044347535.1 Burkholderiaceae bacterium | reverse complement strand
GGCGGGTAAGGTCACTCAAGCCACGCGTGATGATCCGCGGATTACGACGATCGGTCGCTTCTTGCGACGCACCAGTCTGGATGAGCTACCGCAGTTTATCAATGTACTGATGGGCGACATGTCGGTAGTTGGGCCGCGACCGCACGCACTACCGCACAATGACTTGTACAAAAACAAGCTCGCTATGTATATGCAACGTCACCGGGTCAAGCCGGGCATTACTGGCTGGGCGCAGATTAACGGTCACCGCGGCGAGACTGATACCGACGAGAAAATGGCGCACCGGGTTCAGTTTGACCTGTACTACATCCAGCACTGGTCTTTTTGGATGGACTTAAAAATCATCATCTGGACCGCCGCCAAAGGCTGGACCAGCCATAACGCTTACTGATGGCTATTCGATCACGCCATTTGGCGGTTCTGCTCATCTTTTTTGCGCTGATGATCTTGCTTGGTTCCTTGCCTGGTCAGGCCGATGCGCTGTCAGCGCGTTTTGGTGACAAGCCCTTGCATCTGATTGCCTATGTCTGCTGTAGCGTACTTTGCTATCGCGTCTGGATTGCGCCACGACGACAACGCATCCATCTCACTGTCGCGATGATTGCGTTACTGGGCCTGATTGATGAGGGCATACAAGCCGCTCTGCCCTACCGCAATGCATCCTTAGTCGACTGGTGCTTCGACCTGCTCGCAGCACTAATTGCTATCAGTTGTCTTTGGTTGCAAGAGTCGTTCTTCCCTTTGCAGAATACCCATGCGAAAAATTAGTAAGGCACTATTCCCGGTGGCGGGTATCGGTACGCGCTTCTTACCTGCTACCAAGGCCAGTCCCGAAGAAATGCTACCGATTGTGGACAAGCCGCTGATCCAATTCGCGGTAGAGGAAGCAATCGCAGCAGGTATCAACGAGATGATCTTCGTCACCAGTCGAAATAAACGGGTTATCGAAGATCATTTCGATACATCGCTTGAGTTGGAAACTGAATTGGAGGCACTCCAGCAGGAAGTCGTACTGGAGGCGATTCGCGGCATAAAACCCAATCATGTGCAATGCGTCTACGTCAGGCAGCCGCAGGCATTGGGCTTGGGTCATGCGCTGCTGTGCGCGGAACGGCTACTACAGAATGAATCATTCGCCATACTGTTCGCGGATGACCTGATCGATGCTGAAGTACCGGTCATTCAGCAAATGGTAAGGCTGTATTCACACTACGGGAGCAGCATTCTCGGTACTGAGGCGATAGCCCTCGAACGAAGTAGCGCGTATGACATTATCGAGGGTCGGCCGGTAGCAGATCGGCTACTCAAGCTTGATGGCATCATCAACAAACCTACACCTCGCCACGCGCCATCAAATATCGGCGTCGTTGGTCGCTACATCCTGACACCTTCGATTTTTCGGCATCTGCACAGCCTGCCGGCGACTGCCAATGGTGAAGTGTCATTTACTGATGCAGTCGCCCAGATGATCCACACCGAGGCGGTACTATCGTATCAATTCATCGGCAAACGCTATAACTGTGGTACCAAGCTAGACTATCTGCGCGCGAGTGTGGATTTCGGGCTGAAGCATCCGGAAGTCGCCCGAGAGTTTCGTCATTTCTTGCAGCTACTCACGCTGGAAGAAGATGGCCTAGAAACGCTTACCAGCCCGCGTGTAGCGCTTTTGCCCTAAGCGTATGGCAGAGCGCAGCGTACTGATCACCGGAGCTAGTGGGTATATAGGCTCACACACCTGTGTCTGTCTGCTGGAAAACGGCTGGCGGGTCATTGGCATCGACAACTTTAGTAATAGCTCGCCAAAAGTCATCCCTCGCATCGAACAAATTGCGCAGCGACCCATGGTTTTCCATCGCGTTGATATACGCGACAGCAGCGCAATGACTGAGTTGCTACGTCAAGAGCATATCACCGCGGTCATCCACTTCGCTGGCTTGAAGTCTGTGGGTGAATCTGTAGCAAAGCCGCTCGATTATTTTGATAACAATGTGTGCGGTAGTGTGGCCTTGCTGCGCGTATTGCAGCAACAGGGCATTCGCAAACTAGTGTTCAGCTCGTCGGCCACCGTTTATGGCGAACCAAGCAGTGTGCCGGTAACGGAAGAGGCGCCCACGTCAGCGACCAATCCCTACGGCCGCAGCAAGTTGATAGTCGAGCACATGCTGAGCGATCTGATCAATTCAGACGAAACTTGGCGTATTGCGACCCTACGGTACTTCAATCCGGTGGGCGCCCATGAGAGTGGCCTGATCGGCGAAGACCCGCGCGATATACCCAACAATCTGATGCCCTATATCGCTCAGGTTGCGGTCGGTCGCCGCTCTGAATTACGAGTTTTTGGTGATGATTACCCTACGGCTGATGGTAGCGGTGTACGCGACTATATTCATGTCATGGATCTCGCAAACGGCCATCTGGCCGCACTTGATCGCTTACTCGCTTACCCCGGTAGTTTTACAGTCAACCTAGGCACTGGCCATGGTGTCAGCGTACTGCAAGCTGTTGCTGCATTTGAGCAGGCATCTGGACGCAGCATACCCATACAGCGCGTTGCACGACGCTCGGGCGATGTAGCTACCTGCTACGCCTCTGCGACACGCGCAACCGAGCTACTCGGCTGGCAGGCTGCCCATGGTCTCGACAAAATGTGCGCTGATCACTGGCGCTGGCAACACAACAACCCAGACGGCTATTGACCCACCCCAACAGGGTCGGATGTGAC
>JBIKUP010000326.1:0-2724 GCA_044347535.1 Burkholderiaceae bacterium | reverse complement strand
GCCCTTCTGGATGCCCACCATGAACGCATTCGAACTGCCACTTTGTGTCAGGCTGAGATTGCCTGAGGCATCATTATTCCCTGAGTAAGAGGAAGGGATGCCATCGGTGGCGTGGTTATAGGCCGCATACAGTTTGGTACTTTTTGATAGTGCGTACATTGCCGAGAGGTTGATGATTTCCGGGCTGCCGACGCTGTTGTTGTGCGCATAGTTGAGCCCAACGCGGGTAGACGGCATTACCTCCATGTCGGCACCAATCACAAACGTGCTGGTACTACCGCCAACGTTGGGATCAAAATGCACATAATTTGCCGCTAGGTTCACGGGGCCGATTGGAAAGCTGGTACCGATGAGATACTGGCGGTACTGTGCGTCGCGGTCGGAGGCTGCTGCTACGAGTTTCACGCTACCGAAGTGATAGCCGATATTGCCTGCTACAACGCGATTTTCTCCCGCGGAGCCGGGCACGCCACCAAAGGAATATAGAAGGCTCGCGTTCAGCCCACCCAAGCTGTCGCTCGGCACGCTGTAGGTCAATGAATTCGGGATGAAGAAACCACCCGTTGTTCCAAGCGCTGGGTCAGCATCGGTACCGCCCGTGAATGCAGGTATGGTGCCACCGGTAACCGTGCCATCACGATGCATCAGCAAGGCCGGAACATAGAAGTTGTTGCCAGCTAGTCCAAGCGTCGATGTGTAAGCAGCGATGAAGGGTGACAGATTCAAGCCGGCAGAGAGCGAGCCGAAGGGACCGCCAATGCCCACGTTGGCCATCCTGCTGAAGATGCCGCCGGTACCGCCATTGGCGATCGCACCGGTGGTCGCGCTGAAGCCGCCTTCAAGATGAAAATGGGCTTGCATACCACCGCCCAGATCTTCAGTGCCGCGTAATCCCCACACCGACGGGGCCCAGTTGCCCTCACCCAGGCTCCAGCGTCTTTCCGAACTCGGCCCGATGCCGGTGGCGGTCACCACCGATGCGTCGATATTGCCGTAGATGGTGACGCCCGATTCAGCCATCGCCGGGCTGAACCCAAATAGCGCCACCATCGTTGCCATCGTTGGCACAAAAAATCTTTTGTTCATCGCTAATCTCCAGTGGTCGACAAAACGCCGACCAGTCTGGCGCGATCAAGATTTCATGCTGCGTTCAGGCGCAACGAACCGCTGAAGATGGCTTGTTGCGTCACAAGAAGCCCAACTCAAGCGACTTCTCCGGAAGCTCACTATTGTGCGGTTTGCAATAGGCGAGAACACTCAGCTTGTGCCAACCCAAGTTGATTTGTGACGAGCAAAAATGAGTCGCGCTCAATGAAACTCATGAGCGGCTTGAAGTGACCAGTATCTGCTGGGGCAATACACGCAAGAAATGTTTTGCGTGAAAGCAGGACGGAATGAGGAAAAGAGATGGTCGGGGTGAGAGGATTCGAACCTCCGGCCTCTACGTCCCGAACGTAGCGCTCTACCAGGCTAAGCTACACCCCGATGAAGCTGTTGGCGCGGAAAACCGTTACTTCAATTGACAAGATTCGCCAACAACGAAGGCGCGCAGTATATCAAAGCAGTTGCGTTAAGGACAAATAGACCGACGTTTACTGACGCGTTCTCAAGCTGATTTTGGGCTTGATTGCCAGCGTGATCGACCCGGTGTCGACCATGGCTTTATGTCTCAGCGGTCGCGTTCGACTGCGAGATCGGCCAAGGCCAGAAGCGCATCTTTTCCGGGGTTGTCGGCGAAAGCCGCGATTGAAGTTTTGGCGCGGTCACGCGCCGCCTCCGCAAAGCGGCGGGTGTAGTCCAGCGCGCCCGAGTGTGTAATCGCGGCCAGCACTTCATCGAAATGGGCCTCGTCGCCGTTGGCAATGCAGGCGCGTACCAAGTCGCGCTGCTGTGCGCTGCCATGCTGGATCAAATAAATCAGCGGCAGTGTTGGTTTGCCTTCGCGAAGATCGTCGCCGACGTTTTTACCGATGGCGTTCGCGTCACCCGAATAATCAAGCACATCATCAATCAGCTGAAACGCGGTGCCGAGTGACCGGCCGTATTCAGCGGCGGCGCTGATCTGAGTCTCTGGCGCGCCGGAGATCAGGCAGCCAAGCTCAGCGGCCGCTTCGAACAATTTCGCTGTTTTGGAGCGAATCACGTGCAGGTAACGCTCTTCAGTGACATCCGGATCATGCATATTCATTAACTGCTGCACCTCGCCCTCGGCGATCACATTGGTAGCATCAGCCAGAATTTGCATCACCCGCATATTGTTTACCGAGACCATCATCTGGAACGCGCGCGAGTACAGAAAGTCGCCCACCAACACCGAGGCAGCGTTGCCGAACACGGCGTTAGCAGTTTTGCTACCCCGGCGCAGCGCTGACTCGTCGACGACATCGTCATGTAACAGGGTGGCGGTGTGGATGAACTCGATGACCGCCGCCAGTTTGTACTGCTCCTCGCCGCGATAGCCCCAGGCATTCGCCATCAGCAGCACCAAGGCCGGGCGAATCCGCTTCCCACCGGCGCTGATGATGTAGTCGGCAATTTGTTTAACCAGCGGGACCTCCGAGTGCAACTGGCCCCGCAAGGCGACGTCCACCGCGCGCATATCATCGGCGATCAGTGCAAGCGGGTTGCTGAGGGAGGAGTCTGCAGTTGACACGGGAGCTTGGATTTTGGGAAACGGGCTGCGATTATACGATGGCCATCCAAGTTTTGACCCTAGGGCTAAGT
>JBIKUP010000327.1:0-2724 GCA_044347535.1 Burkholderiaceae bacterium | reverse complement strand
ACGGGTAGCCAGTTGCACAACTGGCTGACATTGCCAATGCCATCCGGCTAATACGGTCTGCGCCCAAGTCCAGCGCTCAAGCTTCATTGATGTATTGGCAGGGGCGCCAGCATAGTGCTTCCTAGCAACACTCAAGCGCAGCCTAACATAGATCAGTCGGCAATCCATATCGGGCATCTTATTGGAAGCAATACCGCATTGACTTTGATAAACACCGGCATACAAGGCTGATTTCAGGCTGAGTATCGTTCTCAGCATTGCCGACTTTGTTGGGCTTCAATAATTGGCCAAGTTCTTATCTTCGATATTGATTGTGGAGCGTATAACTATATGCTCGTTTCTTTCAAGGAGGCTTTCATGTCGAATTACACACTGAGCAATGTCCGTAATGAGTTAAAGCCATTGATCCATGACGCTCAAGCGCTGCTTGACGAAGCGGCTGATGTTGGCGAAGCGAAAGCAGCTGAACTCCGTACCAAAGCCATGAAAGTTCTCGATCAGGCGATCACGAGGGCAAATGACTTGCAGGAATCAGCAGTCCTTAAAGGTCGCAAGATCGCACATGACACCGATGTCTATGTTCATGAAAAACCTTGGCGTGCTATTGGTGTTGCGGGTGCTGTGGGCTTACTGCTTGGGATGCTGATTATTCGTCGCTAAGTTATCAACCTGTTTAATAGCGGCTGAATTGGGTTTGGCATTCAGCCTTGATACCTTCCAGCCAGATGCAATCCGAATCAGCTATCTCGAAGGAAAATGTAATTTTATCGGCCAATACGGATTTAGCTATTCAATGAAAAAACAGGCTAGTTTGTTTTTTGTGGGCCTTGTTGGGCCGTACAGTAAGGTCTTTGCAAAAATCAATAGCGGTAAAAATACCGCAGCTGGCCTGGAGCTAAATATGCAGGATTGTGCTGGCAAAGTTGTAGGGTAGTCGTTGATTTAGTTCCGTGATGAAACAATCGACGATAGTAGGCGCTAAGTACTAATGATTTAGCGCAAAGCTCCTACTTATTCCTTTGTTTTTTCTGCGCTGTTCGATCTTCGTTGCTCAATATTTGCCTTCTAATGGGCGAGTGATTTGTCCAAGAGATAGGCTTTCCCCAAGTGCGTGCACCGCTACAAACCGATGAGTGGGAGATGTCTTCGGACATCTGGCGCCTATTAGCTTGGATTGTCGGGCTGCTATTACTGGTCACGCTGCTCTGGGTTGTCACTGAGCTAGAGATCAGGCGCGATGAGCGAGATCAACGTGCGATTGCGATGGTGCAAGCCGAGGCCTTAGCAAGCTCCTACGCGATTCAACTGGCAAATTTTGTCGAGCAATTAGATCAGCTGAGTCTGGCGGTAGGCTTTGGCTGGGCCGATGCACCGAGTCGCGTAGATTTGAAGCGTGATCGCGAGCGCGGCTTATTTCCTGTGCGTGATCACTTCTTCGTCGCCATTATCGACGCTAGCGGCAAAGTGGTGCATACCACCTCCGAGCCGAAGCAGCGCGTGAACTTGGCCGAAGCACCGTTCTTTCTGCATCATCGAGGCCAATGCTGCGATGGTTTACGGATTGAAGGTCCGGTAGAGAATCCGCTCGTCGGGAAGCGGGTGATTCAATTCACGCGCCGTATTGATGACCCTGCCGGCAAATTTGCCGGTGCCGTCATGATTGCCCTTGAGCCAAACTTTCTGTCGACCTTTCAGGATGAGGTGCTTCAGGATAGAAATGATTTTGTCGCTGCGCTCTTGATCGGTGGGCGTTTTATCGCCACGCGTCTGGGTAGCGGCGGTGAGATGACAGAGCCATTCTTTCTCGAGATGCCGGCACTCTCCGGCACGCTTGGTAATCGTATCGAGACCGGCGCAGGCTTTCGCGATAAGTTAGACCGCTTCGTCGGTTGGCGCAAAGTTGATCGCTATCCCTTGTTTGCAGTGACAGGGCTAACGGTGAGTAGGGCGCTCGCAGCCCACAATACCGCAGCGCGCGGTTACCGGCTTAGCGCCGCCATTGCGACCCTGTTCCTGACTTTTTTTGCGATTGCGGGAATTCGGGTTTCAATCCATTACGCTGCTCGTCGTCGCACTGAGGCCGATGTTCGACGGACCTATCGTATGGCCACAGATGCTGCGAACGAGGGCTTTTACATGCTTAGCCCGGTGTATGGCCCCAAAGATCAGCTGACGGATTTTAGAATTGAAGACTGCAACGATCGCGCCGCTGCCTTGCTCGGGCTATTGCGGATTCATCTGGTCGGTAGATTGGCCAGTCAGGCCATACCTGAAAATTCCCGCGCCGAGATATTGACGATTTGTCGTAAGGCGCTGTTGAAAGGGATTTACGAAGACGAGCTTCGTGTGCCATCGCATGGTTGGATTCGTGCTACCTGGGTATACCGTCGCGCCGTCAACTCGGGAACGGGTATTGCACTCACATTGCGTGATATCTCCGATGTCAAAACGCATGAGCAGGCCTTATCGGATATGGCGAACAATGATCCCCTTACGCAGTTGCCGAATCGTCGCTGGCTGATGAATTTCCTACCAGCTGCGATTCGTCGTGCCGAGCGGGGACGCGGAAAGCTGGCCCTGATGTTTATTGACCTCGATAACTTCAAAGGTGTGAATGACACCATCGGTCACCCGGCTGGTGATGAGGTGCTGGTACTTGCTGCTGCGAGAGTGCGTGAGACCGTTCGTGCCAGTGATTACGTGGTCCGACTCGGCGGTGATGAG
>JBIKUP010000325.1:0-2727 GCA_044347535.1 Burkholderiaceae bacterium | reverse complement strand
CCGAACAGGACCGTGAAACGACTTCGCGCCGATGATAGTGCTGCAACCAGTGTGAAAGTAGGTCATCGTCAGGCTACTATTCTGAAAACCCCCGGCCATGATTGGCCGGGGGTTTTTCTTTTGGGGCGACGCTCTCTCGATGCTGACTCTATACTTCGACTGGTTACAAGCTGAGTTCAGCGTCAAGGATCCAAATTCCCGAAATACTAAAATCCCATTGCAATGAAGCCGTAGTTTGGATGGATATCAACGGCGTCCGTCAAAAATCCGTGGGCTGCGATGGATATTAAATGCGTCCGTCAAAAACGAAAGGATTATCCCCGCGTCGGATCGCCGGCCCGCGTCTACTTTGAAGCAGGCCTATATTCATCTCTGCTTTTAGATTCGAAGCATAGAAATCCTCGATCATCTTGACTGAAGTACGCGCGTTGCGAGCTAAGGTCAACAAATCGATACCTTTTCCATACAGTAGTCGGAACATTATTGAGGTATGCCGAAGGCTGTACAGACTACGAGCCTGGCCAAGCTCTCCGATTTTCAAGTTGGCCGCAGCGAGTACCTTGTTAAAGTTCGCTGACAACACAACAGCAGCAGCTTCACGGTCTAGAATCTGTGGCAAAAACAAATAGTCCTCAGCGCCAGCAAAGCCAAGCCGCTGATGATAATCCCGCAGACACTGATAAATACGTACAGCCGGGCGCAGTGTAACAATCTGTGCACGGTGCCGTTTGGTTTCAGGAATCGTCAGCCTAAGATAAACATGATTAGTCCGTACGATCTCAACGTGCTTGTGTTGAATGTATTTGAGATCACTTGGACGCAGAAAACTATTCACCATAAAGCCAATAACCCAGGCTAACTCGCTCGGAACCGTAGAAGATTTTGCATACACACCACCGGCACGATCACGGTGGGTCAACGCACGTGGTGGGTCCTGGATGCGGGCAAGACGCTTCGCAGTATGTAGAAGCAGTCGATATTCAGCAACCGTGAACCCTCCTCGCGGATGTGAACTCAAACGTAGCTTCGGAAATGGCGGTATACGGTCTATAGACTCTTCAATTAGCGCCCGCCTGAACACGAGCCGGATTGCTTGCATATACTGTGCGATCGTGACAGATGAAGCTTTTCGCTGAACTAGACCATCAATAAATTGCTGCAAGTCCTGGTGCGTAATGGATCTAAGATCGAGTTTGCCGAGCACTGAGCAAATCTGTTTCTGCAAGCGACTGCGTAGCGCCTTGAATGATTGAAGTGACAATTCCCCGCGTAACATACGCCCGCGCTCTGCTTCAATGGCGCGTTCAGCAACCGTAGCAAAAAGTAGGCTAGCAGGAACTCCGGCACGCTTATTCTGCCCCAACTGTGGACCGTGCTTGATATCGTGATCACCCGAAGTGCGGTGTCTGATCAGCAACTCATCATAAAAAAGCTTGGCGAACTCGACGGCATTGAGCTTTTGTTCGGAGCGCGTGCTGCGCACGTACATCCGGCCTTCAATATAGCAACGCACCTGCCAAAAGCGGCTGCCACGGATACGAAAAATTTTGAGTTTGCTAGGATAACCGCGCACAGTCGACATTGAAGACAACACAGGTACCGACCGCGCACGCTGCGAGCCAAAAGAATCGTCGTTAGCTGGCCCAAGGAGATCCATCTCGTCTATCGATGTATCAAGGTCGGTTTACCAACAAGCGTACAAATTTAGTTATCTTTCCTAAATCTATCCGCAGTATTGCAGAGCTTTTACCGGCAGGAAACACTGCATTTGTTTCAAAGTATCGTGTTTGAAACATAGTGAGCAATATATATCCTGAAGGCTAGCGTCTAAGCGCCCTAAGCCCTGGTTTCGTGATCTCGCCTAAAGATTTTGGAGATTACTCGATGAAAAAAACTCAAATGGCTCTGGCCGCTGTGGCACTGGTAGCGTCGAGCGCTGCAATGGCAGAAGTATCCATTTCTGGTAGCTACGATATCGGCGTTGGTAGCTTCAACTCCGCTGGCGCACCTGGTACCAACAAAATCGGCGTACAAGAAGGCGCCGTCAACGGCGGTTCGTACTTCACACTCGCCGGTTCAGATGACCTGGGCGGCATGAAGGCATCGTTCACCCTGCAAACTGGTTTCGACGCAGCGAGCGGCACGATGAGCAACGGCGGTAACATTCCTAGTTCCGGCACCCAGAGCGTATTTAACCGTCAAGCAAACGTCGCACTGAGCGGCGGCTTCGGTAAGATCACCCTCGGTAACCAGCTGAACACCTACATCGCTGGCGCAGCAGGCACCGTTCTGCCAGGCTCGATCTTTGGCGCATTTGATGTTTCAGCGATCGCAGCGCAAGACGCAGCTGCTGGCGGTGGTAACTCGGGCGGCTTCTTCACCCGTAATGCCATTACCTACTCGACTCCTGACCTCGGCGGTGCAAGCCTGAGCGTTCAGAAGCAAGTTCAGGGTAACGATCCTGCTAGCTACGATGGCACAGCAGCATCAGGCTCGATCAGCCTGGGCGATGTTAAGGCATCAGCTGGCTATCTGGACCGTACCGACCGTAAATCATGGACAATTGGCGCATCCGCACCGATTGGTCCTTTGACTGCTAACCTCCGCTACACCGAGAGCGACCCTACTGGCGCTGTCAAGGCTAGCACGCAAGTCCGTGGTGGTGTTTCTTATGCACTGACCAGCGAAACCACGCTGACACTGCAACACGCTACTAACAGCGGCTCG
>JBIKUP010000324.1:0-2730 GCA_044347535.1 Burkholderiaceae bacterium | reverse complement strand
CGCGCAAGCTGATCGAGAAGATCGGCGACCGCTGTGCAGAAGCATGCCGAAAAATCGGTTATCGCGGTGCAGGTACCTTTGAGTTCTTGTACGAGAACGGTGAGTTCTACTTCATCGAAATGAACACGCGGATTCAAGTCGAGCACCCAGTCACTGAAATGGTTACTGGTATCGATCTGGTGCAAGAGCAGATTCGCATCGCTGCCGGTGAGCGACTGCGCTTCAAGCAGCGCGACATCGTTTTAAAGGGCCATGCAATCGAGTGCCGCATCAACGCTGAGGACCCGTTCAAGTTCACGCCATCGCCGGGTCGGATTCAAGCATGGCATGCGCCGGGTGGCCCCGGGATCCGCGTCGACTCGCATGCTTACGCTGGCTATTTCGTTCCACCCAACTACGACTCCATGGTCGGTAAAGTCATCTCCTACGGTATCACCCGGGAGCAAGCCATCCGTCGCATGCAGATCGCGCTATCTGAGATGGTGGTTGAAGGTATCCAAACCAATATCCCGCTACATCGCGAGTTGATGGTGGATGGACGCTTTATCGAGGGTGGCACCAATATTCACTACCTCGAGCAAAAGCTGGCCAACAAAAAGTAGACACTATGAGCTGGACCGAGATCGTGATCGAATTGCCCCGCGCACAAGCCGAACAAGTATCGGATGCGCTGATCGAAGCGGGTGCCTTATCGGTCTCGGTGGAAGATGCAGATCAGGGTACCGAAGCCGAGCAGCCCTTGTTCGGGGAACCCGGTATGGAACCGACTGCCCACGCTTGGGAGCGCAGCCGTGTGGTGGCACTGACTGCTGCGGACACGGATCACACCGCGCTGGTAAATCAAGCCAAAGCCCAATGCGACGACATCAGCCAGCTCAGCTTTACGCTGCGCGCCGTAGCCGAGCAAGATTGGGTGCGGGTGACGCAGGCGCAATTCGATCCGATTCCGATTGGTCAAAACATTTGGGTGGTACCGAGCTGGCATGCCGCGCCACAACCCGATGCGCTGGTACTTGAGCTGGATCCGGGCTTGGCCTTCGGCACCGGCAGCCACCCGACCACGCGACTGTGCATGGAGTGGCTGGAGCACCATGTGCAAGCGGATTGCAGCGTACTCGACTATGGCTGTGGCTCTGGCATCCTAGCGATCTTGGCGCGCAAGCTAGGCGCGATGAACGTGGATGGTATTGATATCGATCCGCAAGCGATCAACGCTGCACGCGACAACGCCGAGCGTAATCACTGCGTGGATATCAACTGGTTTATACCCGCCGATTTTGCGCTCGAACGCGAAGGCGCGCGCTATGACATCGTGGCAGCCAATATTCTTTCCGGTCCGTTGAAGTTAATGGCACCGATGCTGGCCAGCCGGGTAGCGACCGGCGGTGCGATGGTGCTGTCGGGCATCTTGGCGCGCCAAACCGACGAGTTGATCGCAAGTTACGCGCCCTACATCACACTCGCGGTCGCCGCTGAGCGTGACGGCTGGGTCGCGCTCGCTGGCCGCAAGGAGCACTGAGCATGGAACAACTGGCAACGCAATGTCCGCACTGCGGTACACAATTCCGCGTGACGCTAGCCCAGCTGGAGCTGCGCGATGGCCAAGTACGTTGCGGTACCTGTCGTGAAGTGTTCAATGGTATTGATACGGTGTTCGAGTACACCGGCGAACCCAGTGCCACCCCGAGCGCTGATAGTGAGGCGAGTGAGGCGCAAGATTTCTCGAACCGAATGACCTTGTTCGATGTTGGTACACCAGGCGGTACGAAGACTGCTGCCAGCGAATCCAATATGCAAGAAGAACTGGACGCGCTGTCGCGCGCCATCTCGGACCTGCAGAGCAAACCTTGGGCGCCATCGCCTACGACTGAGCGTACCGAGTTCGCCGATGAGCAGCCTGCGCCATTTGCCGCAGCCGGAACCGCAACCGCAGCAGAGCAGCCCGGCTTCGTGAAGGAAGCGCGTGAACAGGCGCGCGGCGGAAGTGGTCGACGCGTGTTGCTATGGGTCGGTATCCCGCTGCTATTACTGGCATTGGTTGCACAACTGAGTTGGATGTTTCGCAATGAGATTGCGGCGCGCTCGCCGCAAGCTGGCAAGCTGTTACGTGCAGCCTGCGTGCGCTTGCATTGCGAAATCAAACTACCCCTCAATCTCGAGCAACTCTCCTTGAGCTCGAGCCGTCTGGAACAGGCACCGCCATCCGAATCTTCACCTGCAGCAGCTGGGAACGGCAACGATGCTGCGCTGCCGATGACGCTAATCGCGCTGCTACAAAACACCTCCGACACCGCGCAGACTTGGCCTGCCCTGGAGCTGACACTGCGCGATACCGATGGCACGCTGCTGGTTCGTAAAGTATTCCTGGCAAATAACTATGTCACCCCGAATGAGCTGCGCGAGGGGATGCCAGCGCGCTCCGAGCGCGAGATTCGACTTCCACTCGCGCTGACCGGCGAGCCACCGGCTGGTTTCGCCGTGAGCATTTTCTACCCTTAACGCATTCACCATGACTTCTCTGATCTGCGGCTCGCTCGCTTTTGACACCATCATGTCCTTCCACGGCCGCTTCTCTGAGGCGCTGCTGGCTGACCAGCTACATAAAATCAATGTCGCTTTTTTGGTGCCGAATATCCGACGCGAATATGGCGGCTGCGCAGGCAATATCGCTTACAACCTGAAGCTCTTGAATGGCGACCCTTTGATCATGGCCACGCTGGGTCAAGACGG